>CAYLVN010000030.1:12914-15356 GCA_964387115.1 uncultured Fibrobacter sp. | reverse complement strand
TCGGAAATTTTCAACACAGATGCAGTCACATCAAGTTTGTTTCCTGATGAGTCTGTGGCGTTGTTGATCTTCATCCTGAGATCCTGAATTGTATCGGTTGCGCCGATGGTAATATTCACGCCATCCACGCTAATCTCCCCCACACCAATGCCCAGGCTTGATAAAGATGCATCCTGATCTGAAATTCTGCCATCAGCAGAAATCATCTTTTCATTGGCGGCAAGCTGAAAAACCCTTATTTCATGCTGCGAATCAACTGATCCGGCACCGCCTTTAACAGTAACCGCTTTTTCATTTGTGCTGGTGGTGGTAAATATATCAAAAGAGCTCAATTTACCCAGCGCAGTCGCTTTAGAGCGGATTTCATTAAGGTACGACTTGAGCTTGGAATAAGCATCAATCTTTACCTGATAAGCGGAGCGGTCTTTCTCGACTCTTGTGATCTTCTCACGCTCAATACCGACGAGGGAATCAATGATATACTGAGTATCTATCCCTGATGGCCCATTGATTGAAATCCCCATAATTGCTCCCTTGTGTTGACAAGACTATTGCTTCTGTTATAAATATCGGCATATGTAAAAAATAACTTTATATAGAATTAATCTATTTCAGGTTCTTCTAAATATTCAGTTCTCAAGCGGGTCGAGCCGGCAAGAGCGGAAAATTGAATTAATTGAAGTACACTATAGTTTGTGGACAGATCATCTACTCTGTAGGTGGTTCAAGGCAGGGGACATGATTATGGATTGAGATTGCAGATCCAGGAGAGACAATCTTCCCGCACCACGCTGGTGCCCCCCATGGTGCTCCTTTTGTAAGCCAGTCCTGCTCACTCAACATTCACCCCAGAGATGAAATAATAACTTTGAATTTTCGTCACTAGGAACTTGAACGTTTAAATCGTGGTAGAAATTAATCACCCTGAGGTGAAACATTTACTTAACTCGTTAAATTCCAAAAGTCATCTCTGAGGTGAAAGAGTAACATACTTTGTTGAATGCTTCCTCGGGAGTTAATAAGTCATCTCTGGGGTGAAAGAGTGCCTTAACTCGTAAGTCAAAAAGTCACCTGGGGTCTAATAATTACTGTGTTGGACTGTTTTTTGATCTTAATCCAAAAAGTTGCAGTTGGAGAGAATAAAGTACCATGATGTTGAGATAGTTTGCATGCATCGCAGGGTCGCAGGTCCTGTCGGCAAATTGATAAGATCAAGATGCCTGAAAGCCTTATCGCTCAACAGATTACGATTTTTGCCTCATCAACTGCGATTCTCAGATTAATATCAGCATATTAGTCCTTTTGAATGAAGGAGCAATTATGCAATTTAATCTCAATAAAATTATCTCTTCAATTAGTGAATTCTTCGATGGAAGACACAAAAAGGGAAGCAGGAAAATTTTGGAGGAGAATTTCGAAAAGCTTATCGAACAAACCGAAATCCTGCAATCAACAGTTCAAAGACTGACAGACCGTATGGAATCTCTTGAAAAGATCAGCAATAAGATATACAGCCAGTTATCGGTTCTTTTTAAACCAGAGGAAGAGATATCCCCCCAAAGCATTACTGGAGGCCGCCAGAACAGATGTCCTCAGGAGAACCGAAGTCCAGAGGAGGAAAAAAATGAAAACGGCCATAAACGGTTTAAAATCGAGGTGAAAAGATAATGCCAACTTATAAAATTACAGACCCTGAAACAGGCAATATCTTTGAGACTACACGCGAAGCTCCTCCTTCAGAACAGGAATTAGAGGAGATCTTCACAAAAATGAAACAGAAACCACCTGAAGTTTCAAAAAAGCAGTCACCAGCAGTTCAGCAGAAAGCTAAAACAGATCAGTCTCCCGTCACCCGTGAAGAAACCAGATACGATATGGCTAAGGCAGGCCAGGAGCAGAGTGAATCTGATGATCCCCAGGATGTGCTTCTGGACGTCCCGACTCTTAAGATCGATGAAATAAAGCTCAAGGTAAATGATCTGGATGCAAAAGTGACACTGAGTGCAGCACTGGCTAATCTGGTAAAAATCGATGTAGGTGTGCATGTATCGATTGCAGATGTAGATCTTGATATAAAGGGTGTTGATGCTCAGGCTCTGCTTAAGGTACGCCTTAAAAAGGTTCACGAAATTCTTTCCCGTGCACTCGATACACTCGATAAAAACCCCGAAATACTCAATAGTGTCCTGCCCCCTTTAGGAAAGGCAATCGGAGAGGTCGGCAAAGGTACTGGAGAGGCTGTTGGAGAACTTGGAAAAGACGCCGGCAGAGCTGCAGGTGAATTGGAATCAAATACTGCACCAGAAGTCAAACTGTTTGAAACAGAAACAGCAAGATCTCTGAGTCCGGGTAGCCAAATTGGTGAAACTGTCAAATCAGCTGCCGGAAATGCTGAACAATTAACAAAAGAATGGTTTATGTTTCATAACGATTTAGAGCATT
>CAYLVN010000030.1:5514-12904 GCA_964387115.1 uncultured Fibrobacter sp. | reverse complement strand
ACGGAAGACGTGGTCCAGAGCATTGAGGGCCAATTTCACGAAAAGGAAAAAGAACGCAGGTACTTTCACCGAAAAGATAGAGAAAACAATAATGGCAAAACTATCAAGAAACCCTCATCTGAGTCAGAATACAACCCAAAAGAGTAAGTACCTGTTTTACACCCCCGGCAATAACCATCACTCGCTGGACACGGTAAAGGGCGACCATGACACACTTAACCCATTTACCCCTTAGATGACTTAAGGACTACAGATGCATTTAATGAATTACACCATCTTTCACCCCAGAGATGAAATAGTGACCTTGGATCATGGCACTAAGTCATCTCTGGGGTGGGCCTCAATGTCCTGCCGAAATGTTCTAAAGCTGCTCTGCCAACCCTCTGAGTATCATAGAAAGCATAAACTCCGGCTAACACAGAACCCAGCACCGGAACCATCCTCTGGACAAAACAATGCACGCCTTTCTTTTTCACAATCCCGATACCCAGGTGTCTCATTAACTGTTCAGTTCCTTCTCCGGTAGTTTTCTTCAGAAATAACCACTTCTTATCTTTCACAAGAAGATCTTTTGCCAACTGAGCAGCAGAATGACCCGCAAAACAGTGGATCATCCGTTTTCTTCTCATCACCGGATCAGCTCCATAAAGATCCGCAATCTCCATAACAAGTTTCCTCTGAAGCTTCCAGATGGCAAGGATCCCGGGGATGAGAGTCACAAACCCTGCAAATCCCGGTGGTATAGCTAAACCGGCACTGAGAGCGGCAGCCTGTATTGCGGCTTTGTTTATCCGGCCTTGAGCATCTGATCCTGATTTTTTTGAATTTCCTTCAATTGAGAAAGAATGCTCCGGGATATTTGAAACTATTTCGTTTAATACATTGATTATAAATCTGGTGTCAATCTTCATTTATTGTATATCCTTTTCGTTTAAGCAGTTATATACGTTTATTAAATAATTTTGTTGAAACTATTTTGTTGAATTTACCGGTCATTAGTATCTTTCCAGAACAGGGAATAACGGGGTAAACTATTTTGATCAAACAAGATGTATACTAAACCTGAAAAGATAACCAGAGCATTAGTTCTGGTTGCACCCATTTACGACTTCTACTTTACTCCCCACAGGTTTTCCTCTCTTGGGGCATCGGTACTGTTACGGATGCTCAGAAGCAGGGGCATCGATACAGATCTGTTAAGCTTTCCCCTTCTCCGTAAAAAACCGGCCTCAATTCCTTTGCCACAGGAGCTTTCCTATCTAAGCCCTTTCATCATTGAAAATGAAACCGGGAAGACCTCTTTTTTCACCAGATACAAGCGCTTCGGACCAGATCTCAAAGAATGCGGAAAAATTGCCGCGGCTCTTAAACCAGATATCTGTTTTATCTCCTGCTTTGCATTCTGTTATGGTCAGACAGCAATAGAGCTGGCCATAGAGATAAAGCGCCAGATTTCATCCTGCACCATAGCCATCGGAGGAGCCGGGGTAAGCGCATACTCTGAATATTTCCTCAAGTCAGAAAGCATTGATTTCACCATTTCAGGAGAAGCTGAAGTCGCTCTTTTTCCTTTTCTGGATTTCCTGCAAAATCCGGAAGCCGATCCGCTTTCAGTTCCTAATCTGGGGTGGAAAAACGAAGGGAAACTTCATTTTGCAGCGAAAGAGCTTTCATCTGAGAAACAGATAGAGATGACCGTTTATTTTTCCAATAGTATCAATAACTTACAACTAAATCAAAGAGAATACTTCATCACAACATCACTCTCCAGAGGGTGCCCGATGAATTGCAGGTTCTGTTCAAACTGGATCTGTCATGGAAGAGAATTTCGCAGGGTTACTTTTGATAAAGTTCAGGAATCCATAGAGCAGCTCAAGGAGCATATTTCTCCCTCAGAGTCTGTTTATGTGAACTTCGAGGATGATAATCTTCTCCTGGATTATAAATACTGGATTGAATGCATCAAAGAATTCAAAAGTCATTTTCCAAGATCATCCTTTTATGCTGAAAATGGTATAGATTATCGTCTTCTTACACCTTTAAGGTGCAGAGAGCTGATTGATTCAGGGATGTCACAGCTTAATTTTTCGATAGGCTCTGCTGATGACAACATTTTAAAAGAGAACAACCGGAAATCGGATATTTCTCTTTACGATAAGCTGCTCTCTATTGCAGAAGAAGCGGATATTCCGGTAATCACCTACTTTATCTGCGGTTTCCCTCATGATACCAGAGAAACGGTCATAAACAATCTGCATTTTTTACTAAACAGAAAAACCGGTATCGGAATTTCTATGTTCTATGCTGTCCCGGGAATTGATGGATTTGAGGAGAAGAAAATCTTTGACAGGCTCTCTCCAGCTCTTTGTGCCGGATCATCTGCATACCCCTGGAACGATTCGCTGAGTACATGCACACTGGTTACGGCTTTCAGGCTGGCCCGCTTTATTAACCTATGCAAATCGGAAATAAAAAGTGAACCAGAACAGGAACTGATCAAGTTGGCCACTGAAAACAAGAGGCTTTACACTTTCGTAAAAACTGAAGCCGGTGCGAATCTAAGGGAAACCATAAATCAAGATTACGAACTAACAGAACTATTTTTTAACAGGAAAATAGCGGGATCTCCCGCAGCCTAGAGCATAAACCACATTAAGTCTACTTTATAACTTGCTGTAAATACAACCCATTATGCTATACATCCATTGAACCTGAAAGCCACTGTTGGATGAGGTAATAAATCGTAATTTGTGGAGCGCTATGGCTTTCATTTCAGGCATCTTGATTCTATTGTCTTTTCGATAGCTTAACTTGTTAAATGCTTTTCTTGGGAGTCACTGAGGCATCTCTGGGGTGATAGAGTGACTTAACTTGTTAAATGCTTCACTCGGGAGTCACTGAGTCATCTCTGGGGTGAAAGAGTGACTTAACTTGTTAAATGTTTATCTTGGGAGTCACTAAATCATCTTGGGGTGAGAAAACTCCATTTTACCTGCCATCACAGACCCATGGATTTCCGGAGTTTCAGCCCACTAAATGAGTTTAAAATCAGAGGAGCAGTGCGAATTTTTCATTTCACACCGCTCCTGAAAAGCAGAGTCAGTAAAGTATTCTGACATTACCGGATTCGGAGTAGTTTCCAGCCTTTAAATCAAGCATGTAAAATCCGGCAGGAATACCAGACCCTGTCAGATCTATTTTATACTGGCCTGCCGGTTGAGCGGATCTTATGAGTTTAAATGCCACTCTTCCCTGCATATCAAATGCATGTAACGTCAGGTCTGATCTTTGATTGAGTGTATAGCTGATTACACCGGAACTGCTGGAAAGACTACGTACCTGAAAATTGCATTCCTTTGCCTTCCGGTTATTTAGAGGGATCCAGTTATTTGTCCCCTTGATAAGAGCATCGGCGATTTCAGGAAAATGCCAGCCCAGATTCTTCCTGTCCAGTAATGCAAACCCGGTATTAAGCCCCTCAAAACCATTGTCCCACCACACAGGAAGCATTCCTCTTTCTATTACCGCCCGGGTATAGTACTCTGCATGAAAGGCTCTTGCTGCCGTATTATTCTTGTTTACAGTACCCCATTCCCCTATAACAACCGGAATGCCCCTGCTGACAAATTTTGCACGGATTCTGTCGAGCTCGGCATCGCATTCAGCCTTATCTTTATCTGTGCCCCAGGTATTTGTTCCAGGCTCCTGCATAGTGAAACTGTAAGGCCAGTAAGTATGCTGAGAGATAATTATTCTGGAATCGTTGTTGGGAATGACCAATGCATCCTGCGCAACAGCCATTGCTGTAGCAGCATGTGTGGGGATCATAATGTGCCTGAGAGCATTGTTTCCTCCGGTAGCCCTGATAGCACTCACGACTGCTGCATTGTAGGCATTAAGCACGCTTCTGGCCTCTGGAGTGCCACCGTTCCACTCATATTGTGTTCCGTATAATCTTGGCTCATTCAGGGTTTCAAAAACAAGATAATCGCTGTAATCTTTAAACCTGTTTGCGATCTGGTTCCAGATCTTGACGAGCTTATCGGTAATTTGTGTTTGACTGGCAGTTGTCAGTGTAACCCATTCATCATGATGTGTATTCAGGATTGCATACATCTGATTATCTAAAACATAGTTTACCACTTCCTCTACACGATCAAGCCAGGCGTTATCGATTGCATAATCCGGAGCTTCCCCGAAGTGTTTGTTCCAGGTCACAGGAATTCTTACGGTTTTAAACCCTTTTGCCTTGATTAAATCAAGCATCGCTTTGGTTGTAACAGGATTTCCCCACGATGTTTCTGTATTTAAGCCGCTTCCATCAGTTGCATCGAGAGTATTTCCAAGGTTCCAGCCGATTTTCATGTCATGGACAAGATCCATTGATTTAATGTTGCGCATAACTCCGGCAGCATAAATACCCTGGCAAGCCAGAAAAACAGATGAAGTAAAGAGAATCTTCGTTATTGTGGCCTTAAAAAGCATTCTTACCCCCATCGTCTTTGGATGAAATTCAGTTACTATTTATAATATATCCACCCTTTTGGGCCTTTACTGAATTTTTGCATCGGGAGAAAAAATATCGTCCACTTCCGGGGAACGCGATGATATCATGTTGATCTCAGGAATACCTCAAAGAAGCTTATTTTTGCGGCTCTCCTCAGATGACCAAAAAAAGACTCGCGGATCACTATTTCACCTCAAAGGGCAGCTTTGTTATCATCAGTGTACTTTAGGCTTCTAACAATTCATTTTCAGCTGCGCCCGGCTGGGAATTCTACTGTGCTGCCGTTGCACTCAATCGACGAATCACATCGGACTACCCTCTTTCGTGCCCCTGGCACAGCTAATTCTCGCCCGGCCCAACTTGAAAACAGAATATTTAGAGGTACCACTTTATCAGAAAGCCTGGCCAATATCAAAATGAAATACATAACTGCTTTCGCCTGGAAGCCTGTCGATTTTAAAACCGACATCGAACCTTATCACCGCTATGGGAGTGTTCAACCGAATCCCCGGACCTGCCCCCCACCTTAGATCCCTGAGCATGCCTGAGAAGTTTCGTTCCAATATCTCACCCTCATCCCACACATATCCTGCATCCAGAAACAGTGCGCCATTGAACCACCAGAAAAGAGGAAAGCGAAAATCAATCACATTAGCGATTACTTGAACATTTCCGCTCTTTGAACTTCCATCTGCATTTTCCCTCAGATGCCCCTCCTGAAAGCCCCGAACAGAACGGGGCCCCCCGCCAAAAAAACGCTCCTGAGTCGGCACCGAATCTGTCTTTCCATAGGGATGAGCATACCCCAGCTTGAGACCCGACGCAAAACCCAGGTCTCCAGCAGTCCAAAAAATGCGACTGTCATTTGTGATTTTATAAAACTGGCTGGATTTGATGCCTGTCAAACCGGCTACTTGCGCCTCAAAAAGGTTCAGGCCACCACGTGTCGGATCGATAAGATCATTACGGGTATCGCTGGAAATGGTTATTCCCGTGGAACGTGTGTTTTCCTCAGGCAGTATGTCCACTGTTTCCCAGTCCAGCCAAACCTGATAAGTGATACCAAAATCAACCTGCCGGCCCACAGCAAGCCTGATCCCCCTGAAAAGACCGAAATATGTATTCTCTTCATCATCAATCCGGTTGTAATAGACAGAACCGTTGAACTGAAGCGGCAGAGTCAAAAACCACGGAACCGTGTAGATTCCCTCTGCAAACTGAACCCTCTGTGAAACGTTGCCGTTAAAAGCCAGCCTGTGCCCCACACTGAAAAGGTTACCATAAGATATCCTCAGCGAGCCCCTGAGCCCTTCAACAGATCCGTACCCAACGCCTATTTCTGTACGAAAAAAGTCTGCTTCACTGACTGAGATCTTTACAGGATAGACAGTGTCCGGAAGCCCGGAGACAGCTGCAGTATCCTTAACACCAAGCTGCGGCTCAATGCTGACAAGGCTGAAGAGGTTTGTTCTGTAAAGCTGCCTTTCAGACTTTCTTAGCCTGCTGAGCCTCAGGACCTCTCCCTCTTTAAAAGCGATCTCTCTTTTCACCACTTTAGGATTCAGTTTTTTGATTCCGTTTATCGTTATCTCACCGGCAGAGATTCTGGGCCCTTCGGTAACTTCAAAACTGACAACAGCAGTGTGTGACGCAGAATCTACAAGAATGCGGGGATCTGCTCTGGCTTCCAGATAACCCAGTTCACCATAACGAATCTCCAGCAGATTTGCATCCTCTTCAATTTGCTGATTGATCAAAGGCCTTCCCGACCTACTCCAGAGCCTTTTGTAGAGTGATGTGTCCAGCGGAATCTTTGATGGCTCGATCTGAACTGCGTTAATTGTGGTGCGAACCCCTTCCGTAATACCGATCCTGATTCTGACCCGTCTCGATGAGGAATCCCTCTCTGTTTCCGAAACAACTTTTACATTCAAAAAGCCCTGACCCCGGTAGTAATCCTCTATAGCAGCGATATCTGATCTGAGACGTGCCCTGGAGAAATTGTCGTTGTAAAGAGGCCACTTTGCCTCAAGTTCCATTAACCCCTTGAGATCTCCTTTACTGAAAGTTTCATTCCCGGCAAAACTGATCTCCCTTACCTTCCAACGCCTGCTACGGTTTTGAGCAAAGGTTGAAGAGGACAGAGAATAGATTAATACCAGAATTAACAGAAAAATTCGGTTCAGTCTCATTTATCTGCTCAATCTGAAAATTAAGTCAACACCGGATTCACCCTCACTGTCAGTTTCTCCCTTGAGGAAAAATCTTCTGGTAAGTCTAAACAGCGCCGAAATCCGTCTCTGGGCCAGATTTCCCAGCAGGGTCTCATAAGAAAGGGTCAATCTGGGGCCGATGCGTTTTGTCAGGGTAAGCCTGGGGCTATACACCGAATCCATGGCAAATATGTCACCCCTTATATCAATCCTTTCTATCCCTAAAAGCTGCTCGAGTTTGCGGGAACCAAACCCCAAAAGACTCTCACCTGCAAATGCCCGCAGGCGTTCTCCAAGATTCCCTCCGATTGCACCCAGTGGCTGTCCGAGAGTCAGAACACTTATGATATCCGCCTGGCTGAGCCCCTCCCCGTTTTCACCTTCAGAACGAAACATTACAACCGGCTCTTCAAGTGTGCCACTGATTGTCATGTAAATGATATAAGACAGTGGATCACCGGTTACAGCTGATATGGATAAGACTTCCGTCTGAGCCTCGAGATTTAATACAGGGTTGAGTTTATATGGGTCATAATTGTAAATAGAGCATTTAATTATTTCAAAACTTCTGTCCAGATAAAGAATATACCCGGAACTCAACTTGATCTCACCAATATAACCGGGCACAGCTGCGGTACCTGATAATGTTACATCCCCCTCTGCTTCCATA
>CAYLVN010000030.1:0-5504 GCA_964387115.1 uncultured Fibrobacter sp. | reverse complement strand
ATATCCCAGATTCATGTCAACCGTCAGATTTTCGAGAGAGCTGACCTTAATCTGCAGCATCAGATTCTTAAGGAATTGATCCGGCTCACGATAGACTCTCTGTCCGGTCAGATCTGCTATTTTTATATCACGGATATATCTGGTAGGCCCAAGATCAATATTACCCGACAGCAAAAAACCATCACGGCTGTTAGATAAGCGAAGCCGTGTGGAATTGATTCTGACATCTGCCACATCTATCATTTCAAAACTGATATTACTGGCAGTCGCATCAATTCCCAGATGAGTCAGACCCGACATATCCCATACTGCAACCCCGTTGCCCTTAAAACCACCATCTCCCCATTTTCCGCTGAAACGGTCTATAATAACCGAATCTCCGGAGAGACTTATTTGTCCATTAACAGATGTTATGCGCGGTTCTATGTCTACCAGTTCAATTTCACTGCTGTCAAGATTGAGCTGCCCGCTCAGCAAGGGCCTGCCCCGAGATGCCCTGACTCTTCCGCTGCCTCTCAGCACTCCCCTTCTAACCATGTTTTCAGGCATAAAGGATCTCAGCAAAGATACCGGAAATCGATGAACCACAAAATCAAGAACCAGACCGGGACTGAACAAGATCGAATCCGGTTTGTCTAAAGGAGTTCTCCCCTCGATTTCAACCAGTCCTCTGCGGGGAAAGTAAAGCCGGCTTGAATTCAGCACCAGAGTATCTAAACCAGCTTTTCCTGAAATGTCTGCGCTGTCAATAATACCGTCTGGAACAACAGCACGACCGGTTTCAATTTTGATACCTGCCACAGGGGCCTGAACTGTACCGGATAAATCGACATTCAGATTTATTCCGGAAACATTTATGTTGTCAGGAATATAACCAAAACTTCCGTTTTTTACCCCGATCAAGCCATCCAGATTCCACGAACCGTTCTGGTTTGAAACTGAAGCACTCAGGTTTAAAGGGCCATCTGCACTCCAGTCCGTTCCCAGAATAGCACTGAGAGCGGAAAGCTTAAGAGATGAACCGTTCACCCGGGCATTGACGGTCCTGTTTCCGGATATATCTACACGCCAGCCCAGTGATGGGCTAAATGGAATTTGTGCTGTAATTTCCAATTTTGATCCTGAGTCATGCAGGAAAAAATCCGAATCAAAACTAAGCAGTGAATCAACTAACATAAAACGATTGTCAGCCAGAAAAACCCGTTTGTTACGAAATCCCGGATTATCATGCTGGATGAGGAGATGCCCGTTCAGGTTTTTGATACTGCCCTCGAAATCCCCTGAACCGGAAATGGTTCCTTCTCGTCCTGTAAGCCATGGGGACCAGGACGAAACACCAGACAAAGAGAGTTCATTAATCTGGAACTGCCCCTGCATAGAATCGTTCCCGAAACTGCCTCCAAAACTGGCATCACCGGCATCTTTCCACCTGCTGCCGTCCGACAACCGGATCTGCGCTTCAGTGTTCAAACGTAAGTCCCTGATATTCAAGGTACCGGCATTAATTATCTCGGATTGATTTTTAACTATTTTTACACTATTCCAGGCAATCGTTTCAGAGCTGTCGAATGCAAAATTTCCAGAAATACTGTCGGCTCTATAACCAGAATAATAAATACCTGAACCGGTGAAACTGCCTTGCCCGTTTAAACTATCCACTGACCCTGAGCCTCTGATTCGAAAGCCTAAAGTACCTCCGGCGCTATCCACATTGAAAAATTCCAGAACAGTATCCAGCCCAACTGTTCCGCGTGCAAATGCAGATCCGATATTTATCTCCCCGTTAACATTCGCGCCGGATGCTTCAAGTGAATCAATTTGAACGGAATGCCATTTCAGATCAGTGCTGCTTAGAGTTACATTTACCCGGGGATTTATAAACTTTCCGTCCAGATCACCGATGAAGACCAGACTACCCGAAACAGGCTCAGTTTTGAAAATCTGACTGAGAGTTTCAAGCTTCCTGAAATCTCCACTGAAGGATCCACTGATTGAATCCTTAAGATCCATCTTGCCTTTTCCACTTAAGAAATTTCCGGCTAAGTCGCTGTCAAGCTTCCAATTAGATCTATTCAGAACTGCATTAAGATGCAAATATTGATCTTTAAATATCCCTCCGCGGACTTTCGAATCAATTTTAAAGTTTTCGGGAAGACTCTCTATTCCAGTGCCATCGAATTGCAGTGTCAAATCAGCAAACAATCCCGGAAATTGCTTTGTAACTAATTGTTTTCTATCAATTTGTGACACGGCGATCCTCCGGGCCTGCAGATCCCCTGTGTAATGGCTGAATACCGGCCTACTCATCAGATCAAAGATTTGCCAGTCTGCTTTCAGGACAGCTTTCCCGGGATTTGAAAATAGATCGGCAGACAAAAGGACTGTTGAGTTAAGTCCATAGCTGCCATCAACATACAACGAATCAACATCTATGTGATCATACCGCAAACCTTTCCCGGATCCGCTGAATTTCAGAACAGGTTTCTGAAGTGTACCATTCCAGGATCCCTTTCCGTAAAGTTTACCAACTGGTGAAACACCAGGCACCAGACCATGGATCGCCAGCAAAGGCTTCATTTCTGATTCCACATCTGCTGTAAGATCCCAATAACCATACTCCGAGAACGGAATCGTACCATTACCTCTGACCTCTGATCCAGATCCGCTTACAAAGAGCTCTTGAACATAAAGTTTATCAAACCTTAATAGTCCGGCACCCCCGATAGTGTCGACATGGCCTCTCCACCATGGACTCTCATAGAAACCATCGGGAACTCGTAAGTTCAAGTAAATAGAGTCGATACGAGGAAATCGCGCACTGGCGGAAGCGCCTGAAATGTGTCCCTTGAAAAAAAGCGCGCTGTCTATATACTCTGCATTAATATCGGTTACCTGAACTGTTCCCAAATCGAATTTCCAGCTAACCCCTTGGGAATCTGCTGGTTGTATAGTATCGCCGGACGTGTCCCTGGGCATCACAGGAAAAATGTACCTGCCCTCAGGGGTCACGCTCAAAACCCCATCTACCCCATCAACATGAACTGAATGTATCTGAACAGTTTTAAATAGAAGCGGCAACAGATTGTAATTTATAGATATATGATTTACTGAAACTGAATCACGCCGGCCGTTTTGATCTTTCAGCACCACATTCGAAATTTCAATTCTGGAAAAAAGGTTGGTCCTGAATTTCCCAATGGAAATTTCTCCAATCAGCACAGAATCAATACTTTTCTCGGCTATGTCGATTATGAATTTCTGGCCAACCGGTAAATGGGCCAGTATGAATGCTGTAACACCTGTAATTACAACGAGAAATAGAAGACTCAGCGAGAGTCTTCCGGTCCAGATGAGGCTTTGTTTAAGCCAGGTCTTCAATCACAGATCCTCTTTTGGGAAATATCTAAACCCTTCATTTAAAGAAGATACCCAGAGCAGACCTCACTAAGCTTTAACACAATATCATACTTAGAATTAGAGCATAAATCATTTGAAACATAGAGGCCCGCTCCGAAAAGTCAGGATAGAAAAATAAATCACAGAGTATCTTTAATGACATATATTAATGACAAGTAACAAATTTCAACCATTAATCACTTATTGCTCATGCTTGACATACCAGCAACAACTGTCCCATTTTTAGCGGCCTATGCAGAAACCCATTTCCGCTTTTTTCCTCATTTCCCTAATCTCCTGTTTAAAAAAGAGCCGGAGATTATCTTTGATCTACCCAGGCGGCTCGATCCGGGCCAAAATCTTCCTATCGTTTTATTATTGAATGAGATACACAGGTTTACCATAGAACCCTTAACTGTCGCAATCACAATCTCAAGAAAAGCTCAGAAACCCATCCTCTTTAATTTCAATGACTTAGAGAAATATGAAATCAGTCATTCCCTCGACAAGCAACTCCGTGTATTTATCTTTACAATCACCAGAGAAGAACTCGCGGATGGAGAAGTCTTTATAAATGCAGCACTTACATTCAAAAAGGGACGCAGAATTGAGACCATATTAAATGATAACCTCTTTTCCTCATCCAAACTTCCCTTCAGCTGCTTCATCTCACCTAACCACCTCCCCTGCAATGAGTTGTGCCTCTATGGCGACCTGCATGTACATTCCATGTACTCACAAAGCCATGTAGAATTCGGCCCCCCATTAGGGGTCATCGACCGGATCGCATCCTCATCAGGACTTTCATTTGCGGGAATCACCGACCACTCCTATGATCTTGCTTGCAGTATATCAAACTATCTCAAGCAGGATCAATCGCTTACAAGATGGAACGCTCTAAAGAATGAGCTTAATGAGAAGTTCAAAACTGTTTTAATACACGGAGAAGAGATCTCCTGCCTCAACAATGATCGTAAAGCCGTTCACCTCTGTGCATTAGGTTTAAACGACTATATCAGCGGAACAATAGATGGCGGAAGGAGAAATAATAACCGGGCCTTCAAGCAACTGACGATTTCTCAAGCAGTTGATGAGGTACACAGACAAGGAGGTATCTGCTTTGCCGCCCACCCTGGCTCCAGAGCCGGAATTCTACAGCAGATTTTCCTTCACCGGGGGACCTGGTCTCTCAAAGATGCTGAAGCTTCACTTGATGCATTCCAGGCCCTCAACAGCGGCTACAACGGCTCATGGGATCGCGGCAAAGCCATGTGGATCAAGATGTTGCAATCCGGCAGGCGCATTCCTCTTCTTGCCGGAAATGATGCCCATGGGGATTTTAACCGTTACCGTGCGATATCTGCCCCATTTCTCAGTATTTACGAGAATTCTCAACGTTTTATGGGCTGCAGCAAAGTGGGAGTGTATAATACTCTCAGAGATGCATCAGCTATTTTTAACAGCATAAAGAACGGCTCCACATTTATCACTACAGGTCCTTATATATCAATCAATTATGATTTATCACCAACAAGTCACGCCGTTTCCTCCCGATCGATAGCCTCTACTCTAAAAAGGTTGTATTTGCATGCAGAAAGTACCCCTGAATTCGGACAATTAATCTCATTAAGAGTCTTAACCGGCTCTCAGGGATCAGTAAACGAGCGGGTTATATTCACAAAATCTTGTAAAGCAGGCACATATGAGATTAATGAAGAGTTTTCAATCGAGGATCTATGTTCGCCTGCCTACATACGTGCGGAAGTAAAAAGCAGCAAAGGTGAAGAGGTTTTTCAAGGGTATACAAGCCCCTGTTACTTATGAGCTGACTCAAGCACCCGAATCGGGGCCAGTTGTCCTTACCACTTGCACTAAAAAGGCATTCAAAAGTCACAGATGTTCCACCAGTGACAGTTCCCCTCCTGTATGAGCCAGGTTAGTAATTTGGTCATATCAGAGGTTCTTAGCTGGTTAAATCCCAAACTCACCCCCGGTGTGACACGATAAATCACAGAGTCACCTCCGGGGTGAAACTGTAACTTAACACGGTAAATCACAAAGTCACCTCTGAGGTGAAACTGTAACTTAACACGTTAAATCACAAAGTC
>CAYLVN010000029.1:1283-15390 GCA_964387115.1 uncultured Fibrobacter sp. | reverse complement strand
CCTGCGGTTAACCCTGGCAGTGATCCTGAGTTGACCCCTCCGCCATTCTGCTTCTGCAGTCCTGCGGCTTATCGTTATGGTATCCGGGGCATCTCCGGAATCCGCAGGATTAACCGGAGCTCTTCCTGTAAGGATACTGATAAACTGGCGGAAAGTAAGATCCTCTCCCCAGCTGAAAGGAATAGTGTCCATTCCTTCATCAAGCAAAACCCGGTATTCTTTTCCTTCCAGAATTACTGTTCCACTTTCCGAGTCTGCTGATACGGAGGCAATCTGTCCTCCAAATACAGAGTAAAAATTAGCCCGGAAATCCCCGGATTTCTTCCACTGTACATCTGCGGCACCGACATATTTCTCTCCCTCAAGAGAAACCAGTACCTCTCCGCCGCCTTTTACGGAGGAAATATCTGCCGGACCAAATGCATCTCTCCAGAAATCAGGAGAGATATCATTAAGCTGGCGCGGCGGACGGGTACAGTTGAGAAGAAAAAGAACCGTAACAGCCGCCAATACCGACCCGCTTTTCATTTGTCAATTACCGTTTCGCTGAATCAGAATCTGCAGTTCAGAAATCTTTTGGCGGATCACTTCCGCTTCTTCTGAATTAAGCTCCAGACTCTTCCGGTATGCCTCTATAGCCCCTGTAAGGTCATTTCGCAGGGCCAGTATATCCCCAAGATGACTGAAAAGAACAGGATCATTATCTATTTTTTCGACCGCTTTTTGAATATAGGTATAAGCGCTGTCGATTTCACCCATTTTGAAAAATATCCAGGCGTAAGAGTCAAGGAATGCCCCATTTGCCGGATCCTGCTTTAGAGCCGATTCCAGAAGAACTTTTGCAGTATCAAGCTTCACCCCGATGTCTGCCCACATGTAACCTAAATAGTTTGAGGCAGCAGGATCACCGGGCCGAAGGGCAAGCACTCTCCGAAACGCGTTTGCAGCCATCTCATACTGTTTATTGCGTTCATGCGCACTTCCAAGTTCAAACCACGATATTACACTGCTGCTATCCCGGGCAAGAGAGTAACTGAGCGCCTCTATGGCAGCACCGTATTCTTTTCGGGTGTTAAAAACCATCGCCTTGAGTCTCCAGGATGCAGCAGAATGTGGAAGAACAGCTACACAGCGCTCAGCAACAGACAGCGCCCGATCGAACTCTTTCTCTCTTATGTACAGGTAGCAGAGATCTCTCCAGGCCTCTTCAAAACTGTTCTTTATTGAGAGCGTCTTTTCAAATTCCATGCCTGCGAGGTCATTTTTTTCGGAGGCCGCAAAAACAAGACCAAGGTAGTAATGCAGTTCGTAATCGTCGATCGATTCCTGAAGAAGTTTCGCGATCAGCTCCTCTGCTCTGTCATACTGTTTATTGAAATAATACAGGAACCCCAGAGTCCTTCCATATATCTCTCCATACTGACCGCTTCTATACAGTTTTTCATAGACAGCTATTGCCTTCTGATAATCATTGCGCCCCAGAAAAACCTGAGCCATGTTGCGCAGCGTCTCTTCATGAAGGCTGTCAAGAGCCAGAGCCGATTGATAATAAGAGAGCCCCGCTGCGGTATCCCCGCGCGCCACATTCACATTGCCGAGCATGGTAAAGATACCAGGAGTTTCTCCCTCATTTTCCTTGATGGACACAAACAGGCTTTCCGCTTCGTCATATCTCTTTTCGGCCATCAGCAGATTGCCGATTTTTATGCCCATCTGACCCGATTCCGGCATTTTCCGATAAAATTCCAGATAACTTTTAAGTGCCTTGTCTACTCTTCCCAGGGATTCATAAATCAAACCCAGAGAATACAACTCTTCCTCACTGATGTCCTCGATACTCTCAAGTACCTCTGCTGCTTTTGCGAATTCTCCCATTTTGATATAAACAGTGGAAACCAGCCGCTTACTCTCTCTGTCAAGCTCAGAATTCTTTTTATCTCTTTTCAGAAGTACCAGGGCTTGAGAATATTTGCCGCCCTCAATATATTTCCTTGCTACCTGTTCCTGAAGAACACGTGATGAGGGATCGAGTTCGTAGGCCATTTCGTAGTAACGCTCGGCAGATTGATCAAGGCCCCTTCTCTCATAATCACGGGCACGGATAAAATATTCCTGGGCTTTGATCTTTGTATTTATTTCACGGGGGAACTCCTGAACCGGACGTACTACCGGAAACTGATGAACCGCACACCCTGACATAAACGCAGCAACGATCAATAAAAGACCATTTTTTAAAAGATCTTTCTTACAGGTCACAAAACCTCTTTCCAGCTGTAAAGTTTATTACCAGAGTACGTTCCTGAACAAAGGATTATTTTCATCCTGCTCAGCGGATCACCGATACAACAAGATCGATGGTCGATTCCAATGGAATGCTTGCCCCCGGGGACTCCGATTGAGAGATAATAGTACCGGGAAGCAGTGATGAGTTGTTCTGGTAACTGATCTTCCCTGCAAGCAGCCCCGCATCCTCTATCTTCTTTTTTGCGCTCCCCAGACTCTCTCCAACCAGATTGGGAACCTCGGCATGTGTCGGCCTCGCTCCTTTGGAAACAATCAGATCTACTTCCATCTCGCGGGAAATTGTGGTACCGCTCTCAGGAAAAGCATTTACAACTGCATCAACGGGTCTATCTTCTGAATAAACCTTTTTGACCTTCCCAAGGGTAAATCCATGCTTTTTGAGCTCTATTCGCGCCTGACGCTCCGAAAGATTGCGCACATCCGGAACAACAGCTATCTCTTTGCCTTTACTGACAGTCACCGCGATCTTGCGTCCCTTTTTCACCTTGGCACCGGAGTCAGGGAACTGGCTTATCACCGCATTCTGAAAAAGACTGTCGTCGTATTCACGACTGCGGATCTCGGTAAGAAGACCGGCTCGGAAAAACATCTCCCTCGCCTGATCCAGACTCATACCCTTGACTGAAGGCACTTCCACTATGTCCCGGTCAACCCCGACAACATTGGGCATTATGACCCGGTCCACCAGTACAAACCCCGCTATAATTCCCAGAACACAGATCAGCGCGGCACCCGGAATGTACACTTTCCAGAACCTTCCGGCAGGAATATTAATAGTATCACCAGCTTCTTTCTATCTATTGACAATAATTGTTTTTTCTGTAACTGGGAAAGAATTCTGGAAACAGTTTCCCTGCTGGTACCAGTCATATCCGCCAGGACCTGGTGAGTGGGACGGTTTTCTATTATTATCATCTTCCCTACTCTCCGGCCGCAATCCTTCGCCATCTGCAGAAGTACATCTGCAACCCTGCCGTAAACACTCATCATCGAAAGTGTGTTAATATGACGATTCGAACGGCGCAGACGTCTTGACATCTCTACTAATATCTGTATGGTTATTTTAGGGAATTTCTGAAGTATATCCAGAAACGGACGGCGATAAAGCAAAAGAAGCACACAATTCTCGGCAGATACAACCGAAGCACTCCTTGGCTCCCCGTCAAGAATGGCCATCTCCCCGAAAAACTCACCTTTACGCAATGTGGCAAGGACCGTCTGTTTGCCCTCTGATGTAAGGGCCGTTACATGCACACTGCCTTCAGCTATCATGAAGAATGTATGTACGTCGTCGTCCTCCTCATGAAGAATCATCTCCCCGTTTTCATATTTCCTTATAACCACAACAGAACAAATCGCTTCACGTTCAGCCTGGCTGAGATTGGCAAATAGCGGAACCTTTACGATCAGGTCATCAATCTCCTTCTGATTCATAACAACTCCTAGCCTGTAAAGCCCTTTCATCTGTGGCCTGACGGATATAGAAATAATGAGTTCTATTCACTAAATCTAAATAATCCAGACGGCCCAAACAAAAATGTCCGGCAGCTGAAAAACAGTAAAGCCATCTGCACATGAAAACTATTGTGTTGGGAATTTATGCTCTGGCAGATCATCTTTTAGTAGCGGCTTCAGTTCTTCCGGACCCTGTTCCGGTCTGAAGATAAAATAACCAGCCACACCAAGCCCTACTCCTGCTACACCTATTGACGACCAGAGGATTACCTTTGGAGTGTTATCTTTGACAATATACTGAGGTAGTTTGGCCTGGTCGGTTGTCCATTTGAAACTGAAGGAAATCACGCTGTACTCATCATTCACGTGAATCTGAGGGATATCTTCCATACTGAAAGTCACCCTGATCAGATCGTGCCATTCAGGTTTCAGGCCCTTTACTTCTTTATTTACATCAACTTTATCCTGAACAATCTTGAACCCCAGAATCGGTGGTTCTGATGCAGTTGGAACAGGCGATGAGCCGGTTCGTGTATCATTGAATTCAAATACAATTTTCTTTTCTCTGAGTTTCACTTCATAGAAATAGCTCGAAGGTTTGTCTCTGAAAATAAAGTAACCGGTGATAATCTTCTCATTAGGAACATCAGTATCTTCAGTTGATAATTGTATTCCTTCGATTATGGCGTTCTGAACCTCACTATTGACACCCTCTTCTATATCCATGCCCAAAGGTGCATACTCTACTGCAGATTCTACAGACGACTGGCTGCGGCCTGACTCCTGAGTCTGTATTTCCGGTTTTGTTTCCTGAACTTCAGTATTAACAGGTTCAAGATCAGTTGCCTGTTCAGGAACTATCTCCGAATCCCACTGCAACCCTTCAATGCTACCTTCGTCAACACCTTCAAAGGGATCTCCACCAAAATCCGAGGAGCCGCTTCCTGAATCATCCTGTGCCAGAACGAAAATCGGGAATATAGCCAACAAGACCCAACTTGTGAGTTTAATCGATAAAATTTTCATGAAAAGACACCTCTATATTTCAAAATACCCTAAAAGAGCAATGACGTCAAGTTTATTCTATAATAACAACAGCCGTACAGATGCTCCGCTCATGACTTATTGACATATGTACTGAGCTGACAGACTCTCTCTTCAGCACTTCCTTAAGCTTTTCATCAATAATTCTTACCACAGGCTTCCTGCCGTCCTCCCCGGGAACTATCTCGATGCTCTTCCAGAATGAGTGCTGCTGACACGAAACCGGCAAGGCCTTATAAAAAGCTTCCTTGGCTGCCCAGCGCCCGGCAAAATGCGTCGCCGGAAATGCCATTCTGTTGCAGAATGCCATTTCCTGTTCAGTAAATACCTTATTCAAAAACTGATCCCCGTAATTGCAGATCATTTTCTCTATTCTCTGAATCTCAACTACATCCGTACCGATGCCCTTTATCATAGATTTATCTCCGGTTCCAGTCGAAGCGTATATTATACTTAAAAATAAAAGGTAATACAAACATTCCAATGTTCCTTGTTCTATTGACTTTCATCTGCTGCTATACAGCGGCTATTATCTACCTGACTGTTTCTGTCCTGAAAAACACCGGCTCAGAAATCGCCACATCCAAAGTAAATGGAATATCCATTGTAATACCATTCAGAAACGAAGAGAAAAACATTCCCGACCTGCTTAGTTCTCTCGGGAAACAGGACTACATTGGACCCTTTGAAATAATTCTGGTAAATGACGGATCAACAGATGATTCATTAGGCAAAATTCATGATCACAAACATCTGCTTCCATGCGAACCCATAGTTTTAGATTCCACCTTCGATCCCGGTTTGAAGCTCACCAGCAAGCAACAGGCGTTAGAAACCGGGTTCCGTCGTGCCAGTCACCAGTGGATCGCCCTTACCGATGCAGATATCAGGCTTTCCTCCTCCTGGCTCAGTTCACTCTCCATAAATGCGACACCTGATACGGCACTTCTCTTCGGGCACACATCGATACTTACTGAAAAAATCAACCCCTTCCACCTGTTTCAGGCATTCCAGCTGGAGTTTCTGTTTGCAGCAGCTTTTGCAATGCATCAGGCAAAAATCCCGGGATCCTGTATGGGGAATAATCTTCTGGTGTCAAAATCAGCATACATGGAATGTGGCGGACAAAAAGCCATCGGATACAACATAGTTGAAGACATGGCTCTGCTGAATCTCTTTCTGCGCCAAAAGAAACCGGTATCAGCAAACCAGCCTTTCACGCCTACCGCGTTTACCCCGCCTGAAGATAAGCTTTGCGGTTTTCTGAATCAGACTAAGAGATGGGCCCTGGGAGGATTTTCATCCTCTCCGGTGCTTGCTCTGGCCGGGCTGTTGTTTTTTTTACAAAACATACTGTTTCTGTCAGTGCCCTTCATGCCCATTCATCCGGCTCTTTCTGTCGCTGTCTGTGCTAATTTCCTTCTTACATGGCTGTTTATTGCCACAGCATTCCGCAAAACAGGCTCCTGCTGCAGGGCAATCTACTTTCCTTTTTATTATTCATTCCTTCTTTTGGAATCGGCCGTTTTGTTATTTTCCATGTTATTAAAGCCGGGGATAGAATGGAAAAACCGGAAAATCTGAGATGAAACCGATATTGCTGCATTACTATCTAACAAACAGATGCAACTCAAGGTGCGGTTTCTGCTCTATCTGGCAGGAAACCCCGAAAATCGATGCGTCCGATGAAGACGTGCTGATAAACCTTGAGGAAGGGAAAAAAGCCGGCTGCAGGTTTGTAGATTTCACAGGAGGCGAGCCGCTTCTGCACAAGAGCCTTCCTCTATTTCTGAGGAAAGCAAAATCGCTGGGATTTTTTACCTCTGTAACAACTAACTGCATCCTTTTTCCAGATTCTGCACCAGCCCTGAAGGGCCTTGTGGACCTCCTCCATTTCAGTCTGGATGCAGATAAAGCAGAACTCCATGACCATATCAGGGGCGTCGCAAGTTTTAAGTCGGTTATGGAAAGCATCGAAATCTCCAGGGAAATGAATCTCTCTGCAGATCTTCTTTTCACTTACACAAACGAAAACATATCGGCTTTTGAAGGAGCCTACAAGCTGGCACAGCGCAATAAGATGATGATTATTTTGGATCCGGTTTTTGATATCAGAGGCAGAGATCCGGTAAACAGCCAGGTGCATTCAAAGGCGCTCCAATTCTCAAAGCTAAAAGGAGTATACCTGAACCGGGCTCATATCTCATTAAGAGCACAAGGTGGAAACCACATCAGGGCACCCTTATGCAGGGCTGTTGAATCAACGATAGTAATTATGCCCGACAACACCATGGCACTCCCCTGTTTCCACCACCGGATAATGAACATCCCGGCAGGGAAAAACCTGACAAGTGCCCTCAAGAGCTCTCAACGGGCCGAAGCGCTGGAAAAACAGGGGAAGTACTCTTTTTGTGAGGGTTGTCATATAAATTGCTACTTTGACCCATCTTTTGTATTCATGAGGAATCGTCTGTTTCTGCAGTCGATTCTCTCAAAAGCATCCTACACCTGGAACAAGTACTTTTTACTCAAAAAACCCTTGCCCCTGCCCTCCCTCTGGAAACGTTGATTCTTACCTGAAGCAGGCTACTATATTAAGTTATTCTGTTGCGCAGAGATGTAATCTGTATTAATTTAAGAAAACAGCTCTTTCAGAGGGTTGTTTAATCGAATAAGCTGTCATTCATTCTGATCTGGAGTAAATTGTATGAACCCCATCACTCAAAAAACTTACTCTATACTTCTAATGACTATTTTATCGTTTCTATTTATAGTTCAAGCTGCAAGTGTAAGTGTTCCTTCAAAAGCCCCCACTATCGCCGCTGCAATGGCATCGGTCAAAAAGGGTGACACTGTGTGGGTGGAAGAAGGTGTCTACAGGGAACATATATACGTCAACCCAGGCGTAACATTAATCTCAAGAACCATATTCAAGGCCGTTATTGATGGAAGCGGCCGTGGAACAGTAGTTACAATGAGCAACGGCTCAAAGCTTTCCGGATTTGAAATCCGTAACGGCACGGTCGGCATCTTCTCAACTTCTGCAGGAGTAAGCATTACCCAGTGCAGAATAATTTACAATCAGCAGACCGGCATAATGTCCGTAGGCAACCTTCCTAAAATTGAAGACAATATCATCGCCTATAACAGGGGTTCAGGGATTCAGGGGTGGGACGTTCGCTCCACCTCCGCATCAATAAACCACAACACCATCGCTTTTAACAGCAACCATGGCGTGGCTATTGGCGGCAGTTCCAGTGTGATTCTGGAAAACTCAATCGTCGCCTTTAACGATCAGTTCGGTGTAAAACCCTCTGAAGAAGCTGTAAGGATCAGCATGATCAATAACAGTTTTTTCCAGAATTCCAAATTCACTAACGTACTTCCATCCGATAACTTTTCACTGGACCCAATGTTTGGTGATGCCAAAAAGCTCAATTTCATGTTGAGCCAGGATTCTCGTTGCATCGGCAAAGGAACCGACAATCAGGATATCGGAGCAAGGGTAATTTACTGAAAATCAAGCTCGGTTACTAACATAAAAAGGGAGCAGCAGGTATGAGTATCTTTCGGACAAACAAGGCTCTTGGAGTTTGCCTGGCAATGGCAGCAAGCCTGGTCTTTCCGGCATTGTCTTTAGCAGCATCCATACAGGTGCCTTCAATGGGTATACAGACCATCTCTGAAGCGATGATGAGAACCAGAGTCGGTGACACGGTCCTGGTAGATAACGGAATTTACAGAGAACATGTTTTGATCGCCCCGGGAGTGACACTCATGTCACGCTCACAGTTCGGCGCAATAATTGATGGAACCGGAAGAGGAACCGTGGTAACCATGGGAAAAAACACCTCGATCTCCGGCATTGAGGTCCGCAACGGCACGATCGGTATCTTCTCAAACGGTGCGGGGAACTCGATTACCTCCTGCAAAATTGTAAAAAACTGGCAAACCGGAATCATCGCCGTCCGCCACCTCCCGAAAATCGAAGATAATGTAATCGCCTTCAACCGGGGATCCGGTTTTCAGGGCTGGGATGTACGCTCAACAAACGCCACGATAAACCACAACTCAATCGCCTACAATGGAAATCATGGTCTGGCTATCGGCGGGACATCCGAAATTATCATGGAAAATAACGTAGTCGCTCATAATGAGAGGTTCGGACTGAAAATTCTTTCTGACGCGGAAAGAATTCAGGTCTCCAATAATAATTTCTACCGCAACCTTCTCAGCCCCCGTCCTATACCTTCCGGAAATTTCTCTTTTGATCCGGCATTCATGTCGCCGCGTACAAAAATGAATTTCAAATCAGATCCTGCTCAGTGCTGCAAAGCCAAGGGGACAGATAACGAAGAGCTTGGAGCCAGATTAACATACTAATTAATACCTTAAGGAAGATTGCTATGATAAGACCTGTAAGTCGACTTTCTATAAAGATTTATTTGATTTTGCTTTTTATCTGCGGAGCAGGAGAAATCTTTTCTACTCTGGCAGACGGGTTGCCTGGTGAGTATCTGATTACTCAGCGGTGGCGTTATATGTTTGCATCCCACTCTCCCATCACCAACCCGGCATTAATGAATGAGGAAAACTATTTCACAGCCAGATACGCATTTGCATCAACGATGGGATTCTCAACAATCCATGAATTCGGCCTTATTTATCCACTAGGCCTGTTTCAATCTGTCGGTGCTACTGTACTCATGCAGCCCAGCGGAACAGTTTTTGCCACTACCGGCCAGGAAGACAACTTCAGGGTATACGATACTCTTAACTTCAATAATGGCATCCTGATGCTCTCCTATGCTAATAATCTGTTTGGAGGGCTTACCCTTGGTGCAAATCTGAATACCGCCCTGAAATCCTTCAGTGATACAACAGGTACGAACTTTGGTTTCGGTCTTGATGCCGGACTTACATACCGACTGTTCAACAACCCTGTCATAGGCAATCACCTTTTGGGTCTTTCTGTGCAGAACATTTATACATTCTTTACTGCAGCTGATAAAGAACAATATCCACGCAGTCTTACAGCGACTCTAAATTCACATTACTGGGAGAGACAGATCGAATCTGGCATCGATTTCACTCTAAAAGATATCGGTGCAGATCCCACACTTTTCCTGAATGGATCAAAGCTTGAGTGGGACCTCAATATCAGGGTCGGATTCTGGATTATGAGGATGGCTAACCTCTATGGGTTGCTTGGCTTCACAGAAGAGTCTTTGGGATTCTGGGGCTTTGCCGGTGGTATAAACATGCCCTCAATAAACAACGGCCGCGACATGTCCCTTCTTTACCAGTATATCACCATGCCGTTTGATAACTCCTCGACACACACATTGTACATACGTGGAGATATCGGTAAACACAGAGAAGAGATCTACGCCAGAAAAATGGCACGGTCAGCAACCGGCGCACCGAATGATCTTTATATCAGAGCTCTTGAGCAATACAACGCGGGTAATTACTGGGATGCCTTCTTTATATTCAGTCAGCTTTTCGGGGAATACCCGGATTTCTTCAAAAACGACTGGGTCAGCTTCTTCATCGGAAGCTGCCAGGAACAGCTTGACATGCGTACTACAGCTGAAGAAGCCTATCAGAAGACAAGAGAGCAGTATGCCCGCAGTGCCGCGGTTCCGTTCTCAGATCTGGGTCTCATGAGAATCTACTATCGCGACGGCAACTTTACTGCAGTAGAAAACCAGTTCAATGAACTCAATAAGCTTGGAGTACCTGATTCCATCAAATTTCATGGCTACTACTATATGGGTCAGACAGAACTTCTCAAGGGTAATACTCCCAAAGCAAAACAGCTCTTTGACCTCATTCCGGAAACCCATCCCGACTATATCTTCGCTCAGCACTCTTCGGCTATCTCCGAGGCCGCTTCCGGCAATATTGAAGGTGCCGTTTCTGCCCTGGAAAACTGTATCCAGGCTCAGGTCACAACCAATGCCCAAAAAGAGATTGTCAACCGCTCATATGTTTTCCTTGGTTACATATTCTATGAAGAGCTTACAAAACAGGAAGGTCCGCTGGCAAAAGCTGTTACGGCTCTGAGAAGTGTTCCCAAAACAAGTTTTTACTACATGGACGCATTGCTGGGGCTGGCATGGACCGGTCTTAAAGCAAGGCAATGGAACGACTGTATTTCAGCGGGATCTGAACTGGCTAACATCGGTTCCAGTGCGGTTCTCAAAGCCGAAGGTGCTCTGCTTCAGGCATACGCTTATATGATGCAGAAAAACTACGCCAATTCAGCCAGCCTCCTTGAGGGTGCATCAAAGGCTCTGGATGAGTTCCAGCCTCCAAATGAAGCTGAGCTTTCCCAGAAGGCCCAGGAACACGATCAGGTCAGAGAACGTTATACTGATCTTGCCAGAAAAGCTTATGACCTGGGTACATCGCGTCAGTCAGACAAAATTGTAAAACAGGTTGACAGCATGCATGTTCATCAGAAAGACTATAAAGCCCAGATCGATGAGTTCATAAAGTATTCCGATCAGTTCGCCAGAGCATCTTTCTTCTCCAGAAACCTCGATGCAGTCAAGGAAGATGTCGAATACGCACTGGCCAAAGCACAGAAACTTGCAGGCCAGGTAAAGCAGGAATCTACTGTAAAGGAATTCCAGAAAGAAGAGGATAAGATCAACGACGAACTCGAAAGACTGAAAAAACAGCTTGAAGAAGAAGGCAGCGGCGAGTAAGCCATTCTCTTTTCTTTGACAAATCAGGTCCGGTGGAGCCTCAGCTTCACCGGACCTTTTTTTATTATGCGATCTCCTTTTGCAGTCCTCATTCCTACTAATCCTGAAAATCGCAGTCGGATGCTTACGGTTTTTTATTCTCCCCAACTGCGACTTTCAGGATAATCTCATTTCTATTATCATCACCACAAAATAAAGATGTATTTTCATCTATCTGTTAATGAAAAAAGGAGTTTCAATGCAGGTTCCAGCAGGCCCCAAGGGTACCCGGGATTTTTACCCGGAAGAGATGGCATTCCAGCAGTTTCTATTTGGTAAATGGAGTGAAACTTGCCGCAGGTATGGATTTGAGATGTGTGATGCTCCCATGTTTGAACATCTTGAACTTTACACACAGAAATCCGGAGATGAAATAGAAAAGCAGCTCTACACTTTTAAAGATAAAGCCGATCGTTCACTTGCGCTGCGCCCTGAACTGACCCCCTCTGTAGCACGTATGGTTGCCGCACAGGGAAATAACCTCAAACGACCTGTCAGGTGGTACTCTATTCCACGGCTTTTCAGGTACGAGAAGATGCAGAAGGGTCGTTTGCGCGAATTCTTTCAGCTCAACATGGACATACTTGGAATCCCAGGAGTAGAGGCCGATGCAGAGCTGATCGCCGCATCAATTGACATGATGCGGGACCTGGGGTTGACATCAAATGATTTCAAAGTTAGAATTTCCAGCCGCACACTGCTCGAAGAGCTCTTTACAACCGTCGGTCTTGACAGAAATAGTTTCGGACAGCTTTACGCATTGCTCGATAGAAAAAGCAAAATATCAGAATCCCAGTTCTCTGAGCAGATGCTTCAGATCATCCCAGATCTGGGTGTGAGGAAAAAAATAGAGGAGATCTTTAATGCACAGTCACTCAAGGAACTGGAAAGAACCGCCGGAACGAGCCCTTCAATCCTTAATCTCTACTCACTCTTTGAGCTGCTGGGCTATTATGGCTTCGCGAATTATACCCTTTTTGACATCGGAATTGTCAGGGGACTTGCATACTACACCGGAGTAGTTTTTGAAATTCTGGATATAAAAAAGGATATGCGTGCGATTGCCGGCGGAGGCAGATATGATAAGCTGGTAGAGCTTTATGGCGGCCCATCAACACCTGCTGTAGGGTTTGCAGCCGGAGATGTCGTACTGGGGGATCTTATCAGGGATAGAGGGCTTGTTCCTGCCCAGCCGTCCAGAAGCACGGTATTTCTGGCAGCATTTGAAGGTACCGGTATGCCGAGAATTATTTCACTTGCTTCAAAGATCCGTTCCAGTGGAATCTCATGCGAATTTCCGTTCAAACTGGGTCAAATTGGAAAACAGCTCAAAAGCGCTAATTCTGCACGTTCGATATTTACTGTTTTTATCGGTGGAGAAGAGGAAAAATCGGGAAAAGTAAAAGTCAAAAACATGCTTGACGGCAGTGAAGAGTTATTGACAGAGGAATCTCTTCCGGTGGAACTGCTCAGCAGACTGAACCGGATCCGTTCTCAGGACCTGCGATGCGCACAATAGGCCAGTGCCGCATTCGATTTTGAACTGAGTTTTGACATTTCAGAGCGAGCCTGCTCCATTGCAGCCTTTATCCTGAGTTCAACCTCTTTATCCAGCTGATTGATGCTCAATATAAGCATCTTAATCTCATTTTTAAGACTCCGGCATTCCTGATTATAAGGTCCCCGGAAACCGGCTGCAGCATTTTCCTCGATTTTTACCTGTTCAAGCAGTACGGCTCTTTCTGACAGGGATCGGTTCAGATTCTCATCTGAAAAATCATCCAGCAGCTTTTCAGTGATTTCCTTTATAGAAGCGTATAGCCTCTTTAAATTTATAAATCTGTTTTCCATGCTGCTCATCCGGAAATTCCAACGCTGCTCATCTCGATCGGAGAAGAAGACTGCTGTTTTACCTTTGATATCGCTTCAGTCCAGGCCTCCCTTAGTGTTTCGAGATAGCCAATTATCTCTGTGACCTTGTTCTTGTTGTTTTTGACATTTGCATCTACGAGTGAACGAAGCATGTAGTCGTAAAGCCTGTATAGATTTTGCGCGACCTCACCAACATCAAGACGCAGTGCGCTGAGCAACTCCGTAATAGCATCCTGGGTTTTAAACAGATGTTTTGTACGTGTTTCAAGCTGCTGGTGGTCATCGAAGATTTCCAGAGCAAGCTTGGCGTGCTTGATCGCAACATCGTATGTGATCAGAATGAGTTTTCCCTGATCGGCTGTATCGATATTGGCACTTCGGTACGCAGTATATCCCTGCTTCATTGACAACCTCCCCTGTTATTTGGCACCAAGTGAGCTTAACATATTTGAACTCTGAGATTGAAGCAGGCTCATAGCCTGTTCCATATTGCTGAACTGCTTTACTAACCGTAAACGGTATTTTTCTATGCGGTCTTCCAGGTTCGTAATCCGCTCATCACTGTATTTAATACTCTTCCTCCAGGATTCCTGACGCATGGAAACCAGACCGTCTTTGGAATCTGTCAGCTTGTTTATTCCTTCATCAATGAGACTCGAAAGGCCCTTCTGAAAGGT
>CAYLVN010000029.1:0-1273 GCA_964387115.1 uncultured Fibrobacter sp. | reverse complement strand
AAATACCACTCCGCTACCCACAGACCCCGCAGGAGCAGTCAGCATCATGCCCTTTGCCGGACCGCTGGAAAAAGAAATTATATCCCCTTCTCTTGTATCTGAAGTGAACCATTCACTGCTGCCGGCAAGCTGAATCCTGAAGTGGTTCGCATCAACTTCTTCGATACGGTATTTTCCACTGGTAGTGTCGGCTGTGTTGCGACCCAAAGTGACGGCTTGATTATCTGAAACACCAGTAGTCGTAAAGAGCCGCATCACTTCATCAAGGCCTTTCTCCAGTGCCTTCTTGAATGTCTCATCATCGATAGTGTACTCACCAGTTGCTGTATCTGTTTTCAATCCAACCATGGCAAAATTGGAATAGGTACCCCCGAATTGATCAAACCCCTGCTGAAAAAATGATCGGACCTGACTGAGAATCGTCTTGACTGTCATATCCCCGGCAAGATCCCCGCTTTTACTCTTCTCGTCTTTGGGATCAGCCACTTTGGTGCTCTCTTTAGAAAACCTCACCAGTGCATTATATGAATCAATCAGTTCCTGAAACTTCTTCTTTATCCCATCCAGATCCCTGCTCATCTTAACCGTAACAGATTCCATTGAAACGCTGTGCAGTTCAAATGTCGCACCTGAGACAAACCCTTCTGCAGTGTTAGTCGAGGAGCTCATTGCGATATTATCTACACTGAAATAAGCATCTTTGCCGGCAGACAGAACACCTGAACCGTCAACACCTATTTCGGATACATCCATATCCAGTGAGGTAGAGCCAACGGAAAGTGAACTCATTCCAAGAGCTGATTTTCCGGAAACTTTGTCTTCTATGACCAGATTTCCGGAAGCATCAAAAGAGGCATTTACCATGTTGTTGTATGCTGAAGAAACCGCATTAAGAAAATCATCGGAAGTGCTGGATGCGGTTTTGACAAAAGACGCGGTAACTGATCTTCCGTCACGGTCGGTACCTGTAAACTGAACAGCCTCTCCAACACCAAGTGCCTCAAAGGCTGAAAGAACATTGTCAGCAGATGTCAAAGTCTGATTAGAGCTGCCTTTGTCTCCATCAGCACTGGCAATTATACCCAGATCCTGTAATGTAGTACCTGAAATATCCTTGTATTCTATTCCCTCACTGCCGGTATTTCTGGATGTAAGCACCAGCCTGAAGTTATTATCGGAAATTTTCAGCACAGACGCGGTCACATCAAGTTTGTTCCCGGATGAGTCTGTGGCGTTGTTGATCTTCATCCTGAGATCCTGAATTGTATCGGTT
>CAYLVN010000028.1:0-15495 GCA_964387115.1 uncultured Fibrobacter sp. | reverse complement strand
GCTTTCTTTTCCGCCGCCTCCATCGTCTGGGTGATTAGCACCGAAATCGTCATCGGACCTACTCCTCCAGGAACTGGCGTATATGCACTGCTGTGAGATATCGCATTCTCTAAATCTATATCACCAACATTACCAGGATGATAACCTGCATCGATAAGAACCGCACCCTCTTTGATCCAGTCCCCCTGAATGAACTTCGGTTTCCCGACTGCACCAACCAGAATATCGGCACTCTTCACTATAGATGGGAGATCCTTTGTTCGTGAATGACAGATTGTAACCGTGGCGTTTTTGTTTAAAAGCATCATTGACATCGGTTTCCCAAGTATCGGACTTCTTCCGACAACAACCGCATGTTTTCCATCAATATTGATATTATAATGCTGAAGAATTTTCATAATTCCTGCCGGGGTGGCACTTCCAAAAGCCTGTTCGCCCATGGACATACGTCCGAAACCAAGACAGGTCACTCCATCGACATCTTTTTCCAGAGATATTGCATCAAATGCCGCCCGTTCATCGATTTGACGTGGGACCGGGTGTTGAAGCAGTATCCCGTGGACATCAGGATCGTTGTTTAACTCATTTATATGTTGCAGCAGTTCAGCTGTAGTGGTTGATTCGGGAAGGTGAACCTTTTTGGATGCCATTCCTACGCGGGCACAGGCGTTACCCTTCATTTTGACATACGTCTCAGAGGCCGGATCGTTGCCCACAAGGATTGTTGCCAGAATCGGGGTTCTGCCCCCATTTTTCTGTTTGTATGCCTCTACTCTTCCCCGAAGCTGTTCTTCTATAGATTTCGCCAGTTTTTTTCCATCCAGGATAAGCGGTTCTGCCATTTTTCAGTATCTCCTTTTTTCCATAACCGTATGCGCCCTGATTCGAATGCATAAGTAAGGTATAAAATAAATTAAGGTTAGTGCTGAAATTGGAAGATGATCCGGGTACCTGTTTTTAAATGGAATCAGGCTTTAAACCTGTTCATCAAAAACTGCCAGAACATATTTTTATCAAGTACCTGTCTTTTGGGCAGCCGGTGCTCAGTATATAAACCTGTCAAATCTGGATCAGCATGTTAATCGAATTCCTTTATCAACACACAAATATATACCTGCTTTACAGTAGATTGTTCAGTACCAGTGTCGCGACGGTGCTCTCATTTTCTCTGGCGATGCTTCTCTTCCCTCCATATATAAAATTTCTGCGGAAGTTCGGGATGAGTTCAGAATTCCAGGAAAGCAAAGGAACAGAGCCGGTGATGCCGGCTGGTATCCTGTTTCTATTCATCACCACCATAACGGTTCTTATCACCGTTCGTATTAACTCCTATGTGACATCTGCTATGGTTATTTTTCTGTTTTTCGGGGTTATCGGTGCAGTTGATGATATAGTCAAGGTCTTTAACAAACGCAAGGTGGCAAAAGGTCTGATATCCAAACAGGATTACCAGTACAAGGCTGACGGGATTTCTGCGTCATTGCGTCTCTCTCTATATATTATTATCTCTCTGCTTGTTGCTATTGTAGCTTATGAATATATCCCCAACATAAACGGTACAATCAACCTGCCATTTGTCAGTATTACCAAAAATTATCCCTATCTTCCGTTCTGGCTTTTTATTCCCCTGATGACTATCACTATTGCGGTTCTGGCGAACGGGGTGAACTTTACAGATGGATTTGATACTCTTGCTGCTGTCCCCTGCATAACAAACCTCCTCTTTGTCGGTGTTATCTCATTTATTTCAAGTAATACAGGATGGAGCAATTACCTTCTTATACCTCATATTCCCGGTTTGCAGGAACTTCTACCCCTGATAGGAGCGATTATCGGGACGCTGCTGGCATATCTCTGGTTCAATTCGCCGCCATCAACAATAATTATGGGAGATTCAGGATCGGTTGGATTGGGCGGACTTATCGGGATCCTCTTTGTATTTACCAAGGCCGGTTTTTATCTCCCCATAGTCGGATTCATCTTCCTTCTGGAGTTTGTCTCTGTAGTGATTCAAATCGGGTATTTTAAAATGACCAGAAAGCGGTTTTTCCTGATGGCCCCCATACATCACCACTTCCAGATTAAAATGAGGAACAGCGGCAGGTTTGGGGGGGAGTTTCAGATAAAATCAAAGATCGCATGGCGTTTCCACATACTTTCTATAGTGCTTCTTGTTCTAAGCCTTGTTTTATTCCTGAAAATCAGGTAATATCTAAGCAGCTATATGGTAACTGATTTAAAATCCAACTACACATCACCTGCGGGAAAAGAGTTTACATTCGCAGCTGCCCGTTTTGCCGGCATTAATCCTTCAAGCCATGTACTGGATATGGGGTGCGGCTATGGTGACGGAGCCTGTAATCTGGCTTCTGAATTCCGCTGTAAAGTTACAGCCTGTGATATCAGTGCAGAAAACATAGAATTCGCACATCAGCTTGCGGTAGAACGAAATGTGAGTCATCTGATAGATTTCCATACTGTGGATCTGCTTTCCGGCACCTTTCAGGAGAACTCCTTTGAACTTGCTCTGGCAGAGGGGGGAGTGCTCTCATTTATCTCCAGGCGCAAGGGGTTGAGCCTGGCTTCATCGCTGCTCGCTCCACGGGGATGGATGGCTTTTTCCGACCTGATACTGCTCTCAGACAAGGTTCCTGATGAGATACTCAATATTTTCGAGCATGATAAATATCATTATGAGACGGAGCATTCTTTCAGAAAACTTGTCGCAGAAGCAGACATGGAGGTGCATTTCATGTCTTTAGTTCCTCCCAGCGGCTGGGATAATTATTATGCCCATATGGCACGACGACTGGAGGACAGCAAAGGGTTCTTTGCTGACAAACGCATTAAACTTGCTTTCCATCGTGAAATAGATGTATTCTATCGGCTTGAAGGATACAAGCATGTCGGATACCTATTTTGTATTGCACGCAGGAAAAAGTAACATTTGTGATTTCCATCACAGCAGCTTTTCAAGTTCTTTTATATATTTTTAAATGTAATTTGACGTATGAAAACAACTCTACCAAGGAGGTTTTATGAGAATTTTCACCTTAGTAGCTGCATGTCTATGTACTGTGTCAACAGTACTGGCGCAGATACAACCAGTTGTTACAGACAACCAGGGTGAAGGAAGTGTTGACTGGGCAGATCGTTGTATTATCGCTACCGGTATCGGAGCCCCGAATCCCGATCTTCCAGAAGCAGCTCAGCGTCCTGCTGCAATCAGGGCCGCACAGAGCATAGCGCTGAGAAACGCACTTGAGACTGTAAAGGGAATCTTTATCAACTCAAGCACAACTGTCAAAAATTTCATGGTTGAAAATGATGTTGTCTCAAGCAGCATCAGTGGCTTTGTAAAGGGATTTCAGCAGGAAGGCCGGACCAAATACATGAGCGATGGAAGTGTTGAAATCACCATGAAAGTGCCGATCGACGGTATTGGATCAATCGGTGAGATGATCATGGGATCAGGAATAGGCGAGAAGCCGGCTATCACAAAATTCGAAGGTGAAAAAGCAAAGGAAAAAACGGTTTTCACAGGCCTGATAATTGACTGTAAAGGTCTCAGTGTCAAACCGGCTCTGAGCCCGAGGGTATTGGATGAATCGGGCCGTGAAATTTACGGAAGCGCTTATGTTTCACGTGAATGGGCAATTAAACATGGCGTGATTGGATATGCAAAGGAAGTAGCAAAAGCGGCCCAGCTGGTTGACCGTATCGGAAAAACCCCTGGCAAGATAAAGGCAATGAAAGCTCATGGTGAGAACAGCACCGACATCGTGATCTCTAATGATGATGCCTCCAGTGTAAGAAGCGCAGCGGCTAATCTGAAGTTTCTCTCAGAATGCAGAGTCATCTTTGTAATTGACTAATTAACGGAGGAAAAATGAAAACACTTAAGATACTTGTCATAGTCGGATGTGCTTTGAGTCTGCTTGCCGGATGTGCACCCAAGGCCAGAAAAGCAGGCGGACAGATGGATGATCCGCCCACTCACTACAAACAGGGTATGAAATACTGGGATATGGAGAAATACGCTCAGGCTGAAGAGGAATTCAACCTGGCTAAATCACTTGATCTCAAGTACGCCCCGGCCTACTCAGGACTTGCCCTTACTACAGCGAAGAAAGCCTCAACTGCTTCTGATCTGGAATCATCAAAGAATGGTTTCAAAGAAGCAATAAAACTTGCGGATAAGGCTCAGGAACTTGATTCCAAAATCGCTCTGGTGTACATCGCCAAAGCACTTGTCATAACGATGCAGAATGAGGGAAAACCGATTAAGGAATGGCTGGGCGATGTTGAAAAGCAGTATGAAAAAGCCCTCAAAATCGATCCCGAAAATTCTGAGAGCTACTACAGAAGAGGTGTCTGTTACAAAAAAGCATACGAGTTCTCTAAAGCAGCAAATGACTTTCGAAAAGTGCTCGATCTGAACAAGGACTTTACACAAGTCGCCAATGAGCAGTGGGAACTGATACAGAAAATTGAGCGTGCTGCACCTGGAACCGATGTAGGAAAGAAGATAGCGCTGGTGGAGAAAATCGGCAGAGCAGATATAGCGGCACTGTTTATCTCAGAACTTCAGATTGACAAACTGGTCACTAAAAAACGCCCCGCTAACTATGATGCCGATTTTGAGGCCCCGGCAGATCAGCGCGAGATGAAGGTAGACAGCATCGTATCTATGGCCGCTGTCACCGATATCGGTAATCACTGGGCAAAAAATTTCATCACAGATATTGTTGATCTCAATATCCGCGGACTTGAACCTTATCCTGATCACACCTTTCATCCCGATCAGCTTGTAAACCGTGGTGAATACGCACTGGTTGTGGAGGAAGCTCTTGTGGCTATTCTTGGTGATGCGTCAATTACCACAAAGCATATCGGAACAGAAAGCCGTTTCCCTGATGTCAATCCGGCGCACCCTGCTTACAATGCTGTCTGCAATGCTGTTGACAAAGGTGTCATGGATGCTGAAATGAACGGAACTTTCGGCCTTGATAAACCTGTCAGCGGTCCGGATGCTCTGCTTATAATTAGAAAACTGAAGGATCTTAACAAAATATAATAAGATCATTCATCGTTCAGGATTCAGGGTTCAGGGAGTGGCCGTTAGGCTTTCTCTGGACCCTTTGTTGTTTCATAGACAGTATCTGCTCCTGACAATACCTCTCTTGATGAACTCAGTTGTCAGCAGTATCATCTCACTTTAACCAATATGAATAAAAGGCCAACGGTCCTGATAATTCACCTTGGAGATGAAAGTCATCTCTGAGGTGAAAGAGTGACTTAACTCGTTAAATGGGATCTGCAAGAGAGTCACAAATTCACCTCAGGGGAGAAAGAGTGATTTAACTCGTTAAATGGGAACTGAGGAGAGTCCCAAAGTCACCTCAGGGGTGAAAGATTAACTTAACACGTTAAATGGGAACTGTGGAGAGTCCCAAAGTCACCTCTGGGGTGAGGCTATGACTTAACTCATTAAATCCAAAAGTCACCTGAGGTGAGACCGTGACTTGCATGCTAAGTCATAAAGTCATCTTGGGGAGTTTCTCTTAGATACTGAGGGATCACCTGTGGAATTTCACATATAGCTACTCACTTTGAGCGGTGTTGCAGTTACTGGCAAGGAAAAAAGTACCATTACAGCTCACTCTAAGCTCCATGCTACCCCCCTCTCAATCATATCGCGATAAATACCGCCTCTGAACAAAAAAGCCCGGTGAAACCGGGCCATGAGTAAACAAAAAACCAGGAACAGGCCTCATAACTTCTCACTTCTTCACTTTATATAATCTACTTTTCTGCTGAGAATGTTTTTGCCGTCAATAACACGGATCAGATATGCACCAGGTGAAACTGCTGTGCCGGACTTGTCTTTGCCGTCCCAGAACATCTGGCTCGTCTTTCCGGGGGTCAACTTTTTGATCAGGTTCCCGCCAACAGAGTATATCTCAATCTTTACATCACTGGAGTTAAGCGATCTCAGATCGATCTGTACTTTCTCTCTGAAAGGGTTGGGATAAGCGCGTATTGACTTCTGACTGCCACGGAACACGCTGTTAAGTACAGATGTTTCAGACAGGACAAGAGACGTAAAGGCCATATTATCACCCCTGTCATTATCCTCCGATGCCTCTGGCGAAGGAAGCGGGCCGGTTTTGCCGTAATAGTAAAGCCTGAAATTACCCTGTAAGGATGCAGTTGCTATTCTGGCAAAGAGAAAAATCGGATACACTGTCATGCCGATTGTGTCCACCTCGACAGAAAAAGCGTCAAGCATCGTTGAATCAAAAGGGAATCCTGCTTCTTTAGCTATGGACATTGCCGCTTCAAGAGAAAGGGCTGTGTCAAGCTGGCTCATCGCAGGAATATTTATGTCAATTTTTGAGCTGAATCCTGACCACAGATCTACATCATCAGTATTTATCTCTTCTGTTATGTCTCCATTGTGTGCGGGAACGGTACGGCCCGCAAATGCGTTTGCAAGGTTAGTATCGGCAATCATCGGCTGCTGTCTGCCGGCAAAAACAGCGAGGCTTTCGGCCAATTCCTCTTCGGGTATAGCGTTGTCCTTCAGCATGTTTATAATACTGAAATCAGATTTATAAAAGCCTAAAGAAACGATTTTAAACTCGGAGGGTTTGCCTATGAGTACATGCAGGCTATCTCTGCTGGTGCCAAAAAGAGAAGATGAGGAGTTGATCGCATAAGCGTATACAGATGTAAAGACTACATCGATAGTGTCGCCCGGCTTGGTCTGTGATGGGTGACTGATGATTTCTACTCTATCGATACTGCACCCGGCGAGTAGAAACATGAACAACGTAGAAACAAAGCTTACGTTCAGGAAGCGGATCATAGGACCTCCTTTGTGTTTGGACACAATCAGGAATATAAATTGTTCGGAGGAGGGGGGAGTAATGGGTGTTTCAGGAAATGTTCAGGTCTCTGTAGTTTTGAAGAGAAAACCGCTCTGATCAGGATGTCTGACCAGAGCGGCGGCTGATTCAGGAACGGTCATTTCATGTTTTCAAGAACAATTCTCAGAACTCTTCTGATCGGTTCTGCCGCGCCCCACAGAAGCTGGTCGCCGACTGTGAAGGCTGTGATAAACTGCGGTCCAAGGTTCATTTTCCTGAGCCGTCCTACCGGCACAGAAAGGGTACCTGATACTGCAGCCGGTGACAGTTCCTTAAGAGTTGCTTCCTTGTTGTTGGGGATGACTTTCACCCATTCGTGATCAGATGCGATCATTGCGGTGATTTCATCAAGAGGAATCTCTTTGGTCAATTTGATAGTCAACCCCTGGCTGTGGCAACGCATCGCTCCCACCCTGCAGCAGATACCATCGATTGGAATGGTGCTCTTAGTTCCAAGAATTTTGTTGGTTTCAGCAATCCCTTTCCATTCCTCTTTGGTCTGCCCGTTTTCCATCGGTTTATCTATCCATGGAATCAGGCTTGCCGCCAGCGGGGCGCCAAAATTCTGAACCGGAAGTCTGCCGCTTCTAAGCTCTGCTGTGATAAGTCTATCCAGATCCAGCGCTGTTGATGCGGGATTTGAAAGAGTGCTTTTTGCAGCCTCTCCAAGGTGAGACATCTGAGAGATCAGCTCGATCATGTTCTTGGCACCAGCTCCGGATGCAGCCTGATAAGTCATCGATGAGATCCATTCAACCAGGTTGCGGCGGAAAAGTCCTGCAAGACCCATGAGCATAAGACTTACTGTGCAATTGCCACCGACATAATCTTTAACACCTGATTTAAGTGCTCTTTCAATCAGATCCCCGTTAACAGGGTCAAGAACAATAACGCTCGAGGCACTCATTCTCAATGCCGATGCAGCATCGATCCAGTATCCATTATAACCGGCGGATCTTAACCTGCCATAAATTTCGTTTGTATAATCACCACCCTGGCATGATACGATTATATCGAGCTTTGAGAGTTCATCAATGCTGTAAGCATCTTTCAGGGCCGGTACATCAAAGCCCAGTGAAGGGCCTTTGCCGCCAACCTGCGATGTGGAAAAGAAAACCGGTTCAAATCCTTTGAAATCACCTTCAGCCTGCATTCTTTCCATCAGCACGGATCCTACCATGCCGCGCCATCCAACAAAACCAACCCTGATCATAAAAACCTCTCTCTGCAAAACAGTTCTGATAAGCTTACCAAAAATAATTAAGAGCAGGGCTCAGGGGGAAGATTAGAAATGCGGAGTTTAAGTCGCTCCTTTGAAGACATTGCAGGTCTTATTGGCAGGGTGATAAGATCAAGAATCAAGATGCCTGAAAGACTTAGCGCTCAACAGATTGCAATTTTCAGGTTAATGCAGACTTTCTCTTCTCGCTAAGCCTTCATTCATTTTCCCGCATGGAAACCGGGGCAGATAGAATCTCCGACCAGATAACTGCGTTTCGAAGCTCGTCTTGTGTTACTCTTATCCCCGGACCTGCTTCCGGGAGAGACTCCATCTGTTTTGCAATCGTTAATTTATTTGTTTTCGGCTGTTTGGGGAGTAAAGCAACTACTTTCGGTGCTTTCTCTGGTTCAGTTTTCTCTTCAGTTTCCTTTTCTTCGTATGATGGCGTGGGGAGCTCAGCAGGAGTGGGCACTCCCATTTCCTGAAATATGGTCTCAAGGGTCCTTTTAAGCTCGTCCATCGCACCCTTTTTACGCTCAACAGGTTTACCGGCAGTTCCTTGCTTCTGGTTGGGTGAACCTGTTTTGGGTGGAACGCTTGAGCGTTTCTTTTTTGTGCTTGCTGCTACCGAAATAATTACCCAGATTATAAAAATCAGGACCGGAAACAGGGTGTCAAATAATCTGCTCAGATCATCCATAACCTGGAACAACCTTTCGTTTTAGTGGTGCCCGACACTTCAGTTCGAAGATCGGCAGATCAGGGTTTTATGGAGCACATGCTTTCTTTAGAGCCCCGTATTTTCCCCGCTCCGGCCTTTCAACATTCAACTTTTACTTATTATTCTTTTCTGGATTTTTGGGATTCTGGCTTAAAGACTCTCTCATCTGTGTGTCAGCCATCACATTTCTCATTTTATAGTAATCCATGACCCCTAACTGACCCTTTCTGAATGCCTCAGCCATCGCCAGTGGAATCTCCGCTTCAGCACCAACAACCTTGGCCCGCATCTCCTGAACCTTTGCTTTCATCTCCTGTTCAGCAGCTATTGCCATTGCGCGCCTTTCTTCTGCTTTTGCCTGGGCAATCTTCTTATCCGCTTCCGCACGGTCCGTTTCCAGTTCCGCACCGATATTCTTACCCACATCTACATCGGCGATGTCAATAGAGAGAATCTCAAAGGCTGTTCCTGCATCAAGACCTTTTTCCAGCACCCTCTTGGAAATAGAATCGGGATTCTCAAGCACCTCCTTGTGAGAGAAGGCTGAGCCGATTGTGGTAACAATTCCCTCACCGACTCTGGCAAGCACGGTTTCTTCTCCGGCGCCTCCTACCAGCCTGTCGATGTTGGCTCTTACAGTAACTCTTGTCAAGGCCATGAGCTGAATACCGTCTTTTGCCACAGCCGCGACCCGCGGTGTCTCGATAACTTTTGGATTTACACTCATCTGTACCGCTTCCAGCACATTTCTTCCAGCCAGGTCTATAGCTGCGGCGCGCTTGAATACAAGTGGAATATTTGCCTTGTCAGCCGCGATAAGCGCCTGGACAACCCGCAGCACATTTCCTCCTGCAAGGAAATGAGATTCAAGAGCGTCTGTGGTGATATCTATTCCAGCCTTTACGGCCATAATCTTGGACTCAACGATCAGTTTCGGAGGAACTTTTCTAAAACGCATGAAGACGATGTTGAACAGTCCTACTCTTGCTCCTGAAATCAAAGCCTGCATCCAGAGAGAGATTGCAGAGCCCACAAAGAAGAAAACAACCAGAGCGGCAATGATAAGAACTATCAACAGCAAAGCATTGAGGGACATATTCAGTCCTTTCCTTAGGGTGTAAAGTTACAATTCAAGAAATATAATCAAAATAGCCGGTGCAGACCACCCGGTTTACGGTTAAGCATCCTGCTGCGCAGCTTTTTTCCGGACTACGACTCTGTTGCTGTCAACCATAGCTACCTCAATTGTGGTCCCCTTCTCGATGTATTCTCCTCTACTTACCACATCATAACGCTTCCCTTCAATAAGAACAGTCCCTGCCGGACGCAAATCTGTAAGCGCTGTGCCGTCCTTACCTTTCAGGGATGCCCACTCCGCAGGCTCCGATACACCACCGCTATTTTTGTCAATTGAATCTTTAAGGGTGACCGGAGATGCGGCAAGCATCTTTATACCAATGATAATGAGTACGGGCAGGGTCAGAACATCTATTATTACCAGAGTCATTCCTGCTGCCGTTGATACATCAGAAAAGACAATATACAGAGAATACCCGATCAGACCAAAAGCAACTACGCCCAGAAGTCCGGCAGTGGGGAGTATAAACTCCATGATAATCACTACTACAGCCAGCAATTGAAGCACTAAGGGCCAGATCAACTCTTTATTCATGCTTGCTCCCTGTAAACCATAATACGGTTTCCGCTTATCTCCCTGATCACTATTGTACTTCCCTTGTCTACAAATTCCCCTTCAGCGATAACATCCCGGATCTCGCCTCTTATCAGAGCTTTTCCGGAGGGGCGCAGTGCAGTAATGGCTTCACCTCGGTCACCCGGAAAGAGAACTGCGGCTTCCATTGCCGCATCTGCTCTGGCATCACTGAGATTCTCTTTAAGGTAAGGACCGCTTACAATTTTCCCGATATGGGGAAGGGCATATCGGAAAAAAAGCAGAGCCACAACAATTGCTCCTGTAAAACTGCCGACAACCATCATGATATTTTTTATCAGTAATCTGCCCTGCCATGGAAACTCCGGTTTGGGGATCACAAAATCCTGAAATGATAAGATTATCCCCAGAATCATGAAGGCAATCCCCGCAAATCCTGCTATGCCGAATCCGGGAAGGACAAAGATCTCTACTGCCAGAAGCACTGCTCCCAAAGCCATCAGAAGAAGTTCTGTATAATCGGCCAGCCCCACCATATACTGCCCGATAAAAACGGTTCCCAGACAGATTATACCTATTACTCCCGGAACCCCGAAGCCAGGCGTCTTGATTTCTATGTAAAGAGCAGAAAAACCGATCATGATCAGAATCGGAGCAATCACCCCGATAAATCTCACCAGTGCTTCGGACCAGTTCTGTTGAATCCTTATCACTTCCCGGTCTCCATATCCCAGCTTCAAGAGCATCTCTTCAAGGCTGGAAACGCTCATCTCCGAGAAACCGAGAGCCTTTGCCTCAACATCATCCATGGTAAGAAGCTCACCTTTGTTTACTACAGTTTTTTTGGAGATGACCTGCTTTTTCCGGGCCGGATCAAGGTCCGAAAATCCGGTGGAGTCCATATAAATAGTTGTATCTTTGAATTGGACCTCGTAGACAATCATCTCCGCAGTGACCATCGATTCTGTCAGAGCTTCCGGATACCCGTTGCGCTTTGCAAGGGTACGGAACTTTGCTCTTATTGGGGATTGGTACTTTTCTCCGAGCATCTGCGGCCCGCTATTAGACATTGTCAGAGGTGCGACATCTCCTATTGTGGTCGAGCTTTTCATTACAAGTCTATTACCCGCAAGGGCGATCAGAGCTCCGGCAGATATGGCCTTTGTTTTTACAAAACTTATCGTGCTGTCTTCAACGCTCAGGATTGTATCCACAATTTGAAATGCGGCGTCAACCTGCCCGCCATAAGAGTCCAGCTCAAAGACTACAATCTTATCAGGGTATTCCCTGCTGTCCCGAATAGCCCTGGAGATAAAGGCTGCCATTCCCGGATCAACGGTTCCTTCGACAGGGATTACAACCACTACTGGTTTTGCAGGAATGCTTTTGGAACTATCTGTGCCCCATACCGATGAGAATGAAAGGGTGAAAAGGAGCAGAGTCCAGAGAAATTTCATCAGAAGAGGGTCCTTTTTGACCAGATGAGGAATACACCTGACTTATGCACCCGGATACATAAGTTCAGAATATAACAATATTCATTATGACACAATCTTTTGTCAAAACTTACCCGGGTTGCCGCCCGAACTGATAAAAACTATTTTGAGATCAGCAAAACCCGTAAAAACATTAAAAATAGAAGAGCAGGTGAAAGAAATGCTGTACAGGAATTCGGTCGCTTATCCCAATGTTTTAGGAATGATAATGGCAGGGGGGGAGGGCTCACGGCTTCATCCGTTGACAAAAGAACGGGCCAAACCGGCTGTATATTTCGGGGGCAAATATCGAATTATTGATTTTGTACTCAATAACTTCATCAATTCGGGCATTTTCAAGATTAAAGTACTAACGCAGTTCAAGGCTGATTCCCTGATCAAGCACCTTACTGCCGGGTGGAATCTTAACCGTATGATGGGGCACTATATTGATCCTGTTCCTGCACAGATGCGAACGGGAAAAAAATGGTACCAGGGTACTGCTGATGCAATTTTTCAAAATATAAACCTCATCGAGGATGAAAATCCGGATTATATTGCTGTTTTTGGCGCGGATCATATCTATAAGATGGACATCTCCATCATGCTTGATTTTCACAGGCAGATGGGAGCTGTTGCTACAATTGCGGCTATCCCACGTCCAATCAAGGATGCCTCAAACTTCGGGGTGATAGAAATTGATCCAAGCGGCAGGATGATCGGATTTGAGGAAAAGCCCAAAAATCCCCGCCCGATCCCCGGTAATCCCTCCATGGCCCTGGTTTCAATGGGCAATTACATCTTTAATAAAAAATTTCTCATCAGGGAACTATTCAATGATGCTTCCATAAGCTGCTCCTCACATGATTTCGGCAAGGATATAATTCCAAAGATCTATCCGGACTACCCGATATATATATACGATTTTACTAACAACCGCATTCCCGGTGAAACAAGCGATCAGAATCTTTACTGGGAAGATGTTGGTACAATGGAGGCTTATTACCAGGCAAATATGACACTTCGGGATGTTATGCCGGAGATAAATCTCTATAATGAACACTGGCCTATCCGTACAACCCCGGGACAGTCTCCACCTGCCAAATTTGTTTTCGCCGGTCAAAACAATGAGAAAAGGAGAGGGGAGGCTATTGATTCGATAGTAGCGGGCGGCTGCATTATCAGTGGTGGGCAGGTGATCCGTTCTGTGCTTGCCAGAGGAGTTAGAGTACACAGTCTTGCGGTGGTGGAGGATTCAATTCTGTTTCCTGATGTGGAGATAAGTGAAAAAGCACAGATCCGTCGTGCAATAATTGACAGAGGTGTAAGGGTTGGTCCTGGAGAGAAAATCGGTTTTGATCTGGAGCAGGATGCAAAGCGGTATTTTGTAACAGAGAGTGGAATAGTGGTGCTGGGACAGGCATCCAGAAACCTTCAGGTCTAACCTGTATGCAGCCTGGGGTATAATGTTGTAATTGTTGTACCTTTGTGGTATAATCTGATTGTAGTTGCTTTTATGCTGGCCAGGCCGCATATTTTATGTAGTATTTTTTGATGGATGCTGTATGTACCTTGTTAAAGCGGTTAAATAATTATGTCATATAGAACTGAGGCGTTGTATTTCCGGGATATCACCCGTTTCCAGATGCTTACTGATGAGCAGGAACGTGAACTGGTTATTAGTGTTCAGAAAAATGAAAGAGAGGCTGTAAACAAACTGATTACTGCTAACCTGAGGTTTGTAGTCAGTGTTGCGAAGCGTTACAGGGGTAGAGGTCTTACCTATTTAGAGCTTATAAATGAGGGTAACCTGGGGCTTCTTAAGGCCGCCTCCAGGTTTGATCTGAACATGAACGTCAAGTTCATCTCTTATGCGGTATGGTGGATCAGACAGTCGATCCAGAAGGCACTTTTTGAACAGGCCGGTACTGTGCGTATACCGCCCAATAAAATCGCTCTTATTCACAAATTCAAACAGGCTCTTGACCGCAACTGTGGTGATTTTGGCAAGACAATCAGCATGGATGAATTTCGGGACCATGAAGCGGAAATTGTGGATGTTATGGAGAAGCTCAGGGGAATCTCACTTGATGCACCTGTGAACAGCGGCAAGCAGGATGAGGAACCGGGGAAAACCCTCCGGGACGTGCTTGGAGAAGACCCGGATCAGGATGGTGAGAGCGCACGTAAAGAGCTGGGAATGGTTCTTGACAGCGTACTGGGTAACATCACAAGCAGGGAAGAGCGGATATTAAGGATGTACTACGGTCTGAACTTCTCCCGTCAATTTACACTTGAAGAAATTGGAAAAGAACTCAGTCTTACACGTGAACGTGTGAGACTGATCAGGGATCGATCTCTCAGAAAGCTGTTTCAAAATCCTTTGTCCAGAGCAAAACTGACACCTTTCTTCAACGATTCTTTTTGACAGAGTAAACCGATGGTTTTTTTCTGGCGTCACAAGATTCTGAGCCTGATCATCATGATTCTGGTTTTCTACTGGTTTTATAATCCAGCAGGGCGCTTCGGCATCGCACGTCAGAACTTCGTAGTCTACAACAGAATTCCGGTCTCTTTCTTTGATCTCTTTGTGAAGCCCGACGGCGGAATGGCTGTTGAACTTGACCTGAGGGAAAAAGCTAATGTCAAATACTGGTTCGATAATCATCTTCCTTCCGATAAGATAACAAACACCGATCTGACTCTTTTAGTGGGAACAGGATTTGATTCCGCGGTTTTTGAACTGGACAAAGAAATGATTTCAGTGCTCAGGAAACGCCGGATCATTACCCGCCAGATGCCCTCCGGGGATGCTGTAGCTGCCTATAACAAAATGAAGGAGATTGGAAAACCGGTTGCGGTGCTGTTAAAGGTAAAGTAAAACAGCGACACGAATACGACGGAGGCCGGGTTATCCTCGTCTTTTCAGAGTTTTTGATACTGATTTTCATTCCGGTTGTTATAGCGGCCTGAGGTGGAAGATGAATTTTCAGGTTCAAAGGTGTCCTTAATATTTCCAGTAAAAAATAGCTGTTCCTCTTTGTATAAAACTATATTAGAAATGTTTCACGTCTCTCAATCTCGCATTTCTTTATAATCTCATTATTTTCAGTTCCGGAATTACTCTCACATTTCTCGTTTGACTCGTTAATAATCTGATCAAAGGAGAATGATATTTCCACTCTTTTACCTCTGATTACTGAACCGTTTAATGGGGTGAACCCAAACGGATGCAATATCAGTTACGATGTTCATTTTGAAGCACTCAGGAATGAGATCGGCAGAACTGGTGATATCGATTTTGACCTGGTTGAACGGAATTCGCTCACTTTGCTAAAGGAAAAATCAAAAGATCTTCGTGTAATTGTCTATCTCAGTCTGGTTTACCTGCGTAATGAAGAGTGGGAAAAGTACGTTGATCTTTTTGAGGGCCTTTCGATTATTGCAGAACGGAATTTTGATCTGCTTTACCC
>CAYLVN010000027.1:5186-15697 GCA_964387115.1 uncultured Fibrobacter sp. | reverse complement strand
GTTCATCTCAGGCCACGGGCGAAAAAAGACAAGATCTCAATAGGTGATTCAGGGATGCTTGAGGTTTATGTTACATCACCGCCTGTCGATGACCGGGCAAATGATCATCTTGTAAAGCTGCTTTCAAAAACGCTCTCTATCCCCAGGTCTTCAGTACGGATAATAAAAGGGCAGCACTGCAGAAATAAGGCTGTTGCCCTGGATGGACTGACAGAAGAGGATGTGAAGAAATTAATCGCTGTTTGAACTATAAACCATGAGGAGTATCATGACAAGCACGTTTGATATGGTTCAGGAAACAATGAAGTTCATCGAGTCGAAAACTTCCATTAAGCCGGAAATCGGAATAATCCTGGGAACGGGTCTGGGACGTCTTGCCGATTCCATAAAGGCTGATGTGGTACTTCCGTATGAATCTATTCCCCATTTCCCGCTCTCGACAGTTGAGGCGCACGCCGGCAAGCTGATTGTGGGCACCATGGATGGAAAGAATGTGGTGGCAATGCAGGGCAGGTTCCATTACTACGAAGGTTACTCCATGCAGCAGATCGTCTATCCTGTCAGGGTTATGAAGTTCCTGGGAGTCAAGACTCTTATTGTGTCAAATGCCTGCGGTGGAATCAATCCCCTGTTTACACCGGGAACCATCATGGCCATCACCGATCATATAAACCTTCTGGGTGACAATCCCCTTATCGGACCCAATGACCATCGTATCGGGCCGCGTTTTCCCGATATGTCCGAGCCCTACGATTCAAAACTTCTGGAACTTACAATGAAAGTGGCTCTTGAGAACGGTATCAGGGTTGAGCGCGGTGTCTATGCATCGATGTCAGGGCCTTCACTTGAGACAAAAGCCGAATACAGGATGCTTAAAACTCTTGGCGCAGACGCAATAGGGATGAGTACTGTTCCGGAAGTCATTGCGGCAGTTCACGCAGGCATTAAAGTGCTTGGATTATCGGTTATTACCGATGCCTGTCTTCCTGATGCCCTCAAGCCTACAAACCTGAAAGAGATAATCGCAGTTGCGGATAAAACAGAACCTGTTCTTGTTAAATTGATTGAGAAAGTGCTTAAACAGTTATGAGTAAAGAACCTTTTTTACCTGTCGGCAGTCAAGTCAGTTTCCCCGGAATCGAGGAGGAGATCCTGCGGTTCTGGAAAGAAGACAATACTTTCGGAAAGACTCTGAAAAATACGGAAGACAACGATGCCTTTGTGTTCTATGATGGTCCTCCGTTTGCCACCGGACTCCCTCATTACGGACATCTTCTGGCCGGTACCCTTAAAGATATAATTCCACGTTACTGGACCATGCGGGGTTATTTTGTCAATCGCAGGTTCGGATGGGACTGTCATGGTCTGCCGGTGGAAAATGAGATGGAGAAGGAATTCAAGGTCTCAGGCAAAAGGGATATCGAAAAGCTTGGCATTTACATCTTTAATGAAGCGTGCCGCTCCATTGTTCTTCGTTATACCAGCCAGTGGGAGACTGTTGTAAACAGAATGGGGCGCTGGGTAGACTTTGTTCACCAGTACCGCACCATGGATCCACCCTATATGGAGAGTATCTGGTGGGTTTTTAAAAAGATATGGGAAAAAGGGCTTATCTATCGCGGTTTCCGGGTTCAGCCTTACTGTCCAAGATGTGCTACCCCGCTTTCCAACTTTGAGGTAAACGAAGGTTACAAGGATACTACCGGTCCGTCAATTACTGTCACTTTCCCTCTTGTCGATGAGCAGGGAACAAAGATTCTGGTCTGGACAACCACTCCCTGGACCCTGCCTTCAAACGTGGCTCTGGCAGCAGGTCCGGAGATTACCTATGTGAAGATCAAAGATGGTGAAGAAAAGTTTATACTTGCAAAAGACAGGTTGAGCGCGTATTACAAGGACCACTCAAATTATGTTGTTCTTGAGGAGTTCCCCGGAAGCCGTCTGGAGGGTATGGCATATGTGCCGATCTTTGACTATTTCAAAGATCGCAACCCCGGTTTTTTCCGTGTGACAACTGCGGAATTTGTTTCCACAGAGGATGGTACAGGTATTGTGCATATCGCCCCTGCTTTCGGTGAGGATGACTTTCAGGTGGGGCAGAAACTGGGCCTTCCGATCGTATGCCCGGTTGATGACGAGGGAAAGTTTACCGATGAGGTCCCCGAGTGGAAGGGCCGTCTGGTCTATGATGCCGACGATGAGATAATAAAGGTTCTGAAAAGTAAAGGACGTCTTGTGCAGCGGGCTACAGTCACTCACAGATATCCTTTCTGTTACAGGTGCGATACTGCTCTGATTTACAAAGCGATAACCACCTGGTTCATGAAGATAGAGCCTCTTAAGTCCAACATGCTTCAGAACAACAAGTCTATTCACTGGGTTCCTCAGCATCTTCAGAATGGAAGATTCGGAAAGGGGATTGAAAGCGCCCCGGACTGGAATATCTCAAGGAACCGCTACTGGGGAACACCCATTCCTGTCTGGAGCTGTGAATGCGGACACACTGAGTGTGTGGGCGGACTCTCTGAGCTGCACAAACTCGCAGGTAAAGGGGATGAGGCGGCAGGAAAAAATGCTCATGCCGATGCGGCGATGAAAATAGGAAAAATGCTAAAGGAAGAGAGCGGCAACAGGCTGGCTCAGACCGGACTTGACCTTTCCTGGGCACAGAAGCTGGAAAATGTAACTGTCAGCCCCGATGACATTCACCGGCACGTTATCGATGAGCTGGAGATAAGCTGTCCTGAATGCGGCAGAAGAATGCAGAGGACCTCCGAGGTGCTTGACTGCTGGTTCGAATCGGGATCCATGCCTTATGCCCAGATGCACTATCCTTTTGAAAACAGGGAGAGATTTGAGGCGAATTTCCCCGCCGATTTCATCGCCGAAGGGCTCGATCAGACACGGGGATGGTTCTATACCCTGACAGTGCTGGGATCGGCTCTTTTCAGCAAACCCGCTTTCAAAAATGTGATTGTAAATGGAATCATCCTTTCTGAAGACGGGAAAAAACTCTCCAAGCGGCTCAGGAACTATGCTCCGCCCGGGGAGGTGCTTGACAAACTGGGAGCGGATGCCCTGCGGCTCTTTCTCATCAATTCTCCCGCTGTCAAAGCAGAAGATCTTCGATTCTCGGAGAAAGGTGTGATGGAGATGTCCAGAGCCGTATTGCTTCCTTTCTGGAACGCCTACTCCTTCTTTGTCACCTATGCCAATGTCGATGGCTGGGTGCCAAAAGAGATCTCTGTTCCACAGGGCGGTACGGAACTTGACCGCTGGATCATCTCACTGCTTAACGACACTGTCGAATCGGTAAACAGGGAGATGGAGGAATACAATCTCTACAAGGTTGTTCCTCTTCTTGTTGACTATATCGATAATTTGACAAACTGGTACATAAGGCGCAGCAGAAGGCGCTTCTGGAAAAGCGAAAACGATCAGGATAAAGATATCGCCTACCAGACTCTTTACTATGTGCTGGTTGAGTTCTCGAAAGTAATGGCGCCATTTCTGCCGTTTCTGACGGAAGCGATTTACAGAAACCTTGTCGCAGGCAAAATTCCGGGGGCTCCGGAAAGTATCCATATGTCAAAGTACCCTGTTGCCGCCACAGGACGCACCGATTCTGATCTTGACCTCAAGATGCAGCTTGTACGACAGGCGGTATCGATGGGGCGGGCGCTCAGGAGCAGGTTTGTCATCAAGACCCGTCAGCCGCTGAGCCAGTTCACCGTAATCGTGCGCGACATCCATAAGAAAGAGCTTCTTGAATCGATGGAGCTTCTTATCAGAGAAGAGCTGAATGTTAAGAAAGTACGGTTTGATACAAAGGAAGACGTCGTAGTGTCGATCTCTGCAAAGCCCAACTACAAGAAGCTGGGAAGGGTTTTCGGGCCCCGGATGAAAGATGCGGCTTTGATAATCGAATCTTTTACTCCTGAGATGATCGATGAACTTGAAAAAGGAAATCCTGCCGGTGTTCTTGACAAGGAAATTTCCTTTGAGGATATCGAGATAAGGCGCACAAAGCTGGAAGGAATCGAAGTAGAGACTCTGGGAGAGCTTACTGTCGCGCTGGACACTAAAATCGACGATGAGCTCAGGGAAGAGGGACTGGCACGTGAATTTGTCAACAGGGTGCAGAACCTTCGAAAGAGCAGCGGATTGAATGTCACAGACCGCATAGTAATCCGCTGTGAATGTCCGGAGCCTCTGAAAGCGGCTCTTGAAAAATTCCACGATTATGTATGCGCAGAGACCCTTGCACTCGACCTCCTTTACCAGACCCCAGAGGGCGGATCGGTAGAGAGCGTGGAGATGGGAGGCCTGAATGCTGTGATCGGTATTGAACGAAGGGCTGAATAAGGAAGGGTTCGTGGCAGGAAGAAAGCCTCTGTTAAAGAGAATAAAAAACGGTCTCATTGCTCGTGGTGCCCAGGCGGCTTTCTTCCTTGTAACAAAGATTCCACGCCGATTCGGGTTGTTTCTGTTTGGTATTGCGGGCCGGCTGGCTTTCTATATCACGGTTAAAGAAAGAAAACGTACGTTAGAGCACCTGCGCTTTATCTACGGCAAGAGCTGGACAGATAAACAGATCCTTTCAACAGCACAGAATGTCTACTGTGGACTGGGCAAAAATCTCTTTGACATGATTTACCTTCCAAGGCTTGATAAAAACCGTTTTGACAGCATTGTAAAGCACGATCCTTTTGACAGGTTTGATGAGGCCTACCGCAGAGGAAAAGGGGCGATTGTTATAACCGCACATGTAGGCTGTTTCGAGCTGCTGCTTCATTTGTTTGCGAATCGTGGCTACAGATGTTTTGCGATTGGACGGAGGATGTTTGAGCCGCGTCTGGAGGAGATTATCAGAAAGATCCGTTCCGGACACAATATCGAGTACCTTGACCGTTCGGGAAACACACCGAAAATTGTCCGTTTATTGAGAGATGGCAGGGTATTCGGGGTGCTTATCGATCAGGACACCAGAGTTGAGGGCGTTTTCGCGCCGTTTCTGGGACACCCCGCCTTCACACCGTCAGGACCCATCAAGCTGGCGATGAAAATGGGTGTTCCGGCATTTGTGGTCACAACCTGCAGACGCAGTGACAACAGTCATTATGTCAGCATAAGTGACCAGTTGAAACTTCAGGATACGGGCGATTTTCAGGCCGATCTGGTAAAGAATGTGGAAACGGCAAACGATCTGATCTCTAAGGCTATTCTGGAGAATCCGCAGCAGTGGGTCTGGATGCACAGGCGGTGGAAGAGGAAACAGAAAGTTTAGGTAAGTACGGATTGCGGAGAATTGTGTGAAAGCCTGCTGGTTAGCGGACACGAGTACCTGGGAGTTTAAGAACAACTGGGGAGCCAGCCGTCATGGCTGGCAGAAAAAGACGATTTTTTAAGAGAATACAATTAAAAGGCAAATATGCGTAAATTAATAATTATTCAAACTATCCTATTATCTTTTACTGATGTTTCGCATTCTTTGCAGATTCTCGATTCTGTAATGGTAAACGATAGCTTGTGTTTTGCAGAGTACACATACAAAAGCAGAACTGATATATTTTACGCACTCGGCCTTATTAATGTACGTAATAAACCAGAACTCTTCGTTCTTTCAGAGTTTGAGAAATATTCAAAAGAGAATCTCCCAACATGCCCTGACAAAGATGCCAATTACGAAGGGAAATACCAATTTTGTTATTTAAGATTAGATTCTACAGTATTGCATAATGGCAGCTTGTTTTACGTTTTGTCGAAAAATTGTAATGAATGCTTTCGAGGTTCTATTCAGACCTATTGGTTTATCAATTCCAATTGTCTGAATGTTCCTGCAGCTGTATATTTTGCTATGAATTATAGAACTGACTATTTTAACTTTGCGTACAATCAGATTTTGGTAAACTGGTCCAGGAAACAAGGCGATTTACCTGGAGAATGTGGGATCGACACTGTCATGCTTTCAAACTGCAAAAAGGGATTGAATTAGGAGACCGCGTCCTGCGGTCAGAAACCGGTTGCGGAAATAGGAGCTAACCACCAGGCCATCGCACAACAGCCGCAGTACAAAACAAGCAAAAGTTTATTAGGTAGCAAGAATAATATAGTTTGCTTGCTTCGTACGTGCGGCGAACCGAACGGGGCAGGACCGGATTTCTGCTCTGGGCGGTAATGAGGGCGCCAGAGGCAGGGTTTGCAGTTGGGAACTGACGGCCACCCACAAGTGACAACCTCTAAAAACAGATACCCAGATCTTGAAGGAGTAAATCTGGAGTGCTGTTTTCGACCAAATGACAGAGTGTATTTTTAGGTTTAACTGTCTGGGGCCGGGGCGCATAAGGTTTCTATCTGATATCATGACTAAATCTTCAAAATTAAGAGAAGTCTCTGAAATGAAAGTACTGATTTCGATTATTTGTCTTCTGCTGATCTCCTGTGCCGGGAAAAAAGAATCTCTTCCGGTGTCCAGTGATGGCATAGAGATTCCGTATCAGGAATTCGGGGAGGCCACGCTCTATTTTTATAACAAAGATAATGTGCAGTGGAAACTCGAAGCCCAGACCATGCGCAAGCCGATTCTCGATACGGGTTCCATCATGGTGGTTCCAGTCAGATTGACACTTTATGATTCTCTGGGAAGTGTTTCGACCAGAGTCCTTTCCGACTCAGGCACCATCAGCGGCTCAATGGGAAGTTATATCGTGTGGGGTGATGTTTTTATCAGAACAAGTGATTCTTTAGTGATACGTACAGAGAAGCTCTGGTGGTACAAAGATCGTCAGAAGGTGGAGTCGGATACTTTTGTGCAGATAGAGACCGTAAAAGGGGATATCCTGAGGGGAAAAGGTCTGGATGCAACGGAGGATTTTTCCCGCTTTTCTTTCAAATCGAATGTAAGTGGAAAATTTCCTGATTTCAAAAAGCGTATGGAGAGCAATGATGAGCAGATTTTCTGATAAACTCAAAAGACGGCTCAAAGGCGCTTTGTGTGTATTACTTATACTGTTTTCAGTGGCGGCCAGGGTTGAAGACAACACTCCATCGCTGGTACTGGAATCTGCCGACAGCAATGAGAACAGTTATTCTGATGGAGAATTCATAAGCGTTTTAAAGGGAAATGTTGTTTTTACCTATGACGACATACAAATCAGTTCGGATGAAGCGACGTGGTGGCGTAATCAGGGGGTTGTTGATTTCCGGAAAAAAGTCAAAGTTGTCCGGGGTGCCTCTACACTTACCTGTGACCGGATGCATTTCACAAAGGAAACGAATGTACTTACTGCAACCGGGCATTTTGATTTTATTGACACTGTAGAATTAACGCGTCTGACCGGAAAAGAAGCCGACTATCACCTTCAAACCAGAAATTTCAACCTGCGGGGCAACCCCAGGATGGTGAGATATGACACAGCCGCTGCCGAAACGCTTACGATCACCGGACTGCTGATGAGTTACACCGATTCCCTGAAGAGAGCAACTGTAACGGACAGCGTGAATATTACAAAAGGTAAGCTGGCTTCAAGGTGCAGGTTTGCCCATTACTTTACAGAAACCAACAAAGCCCAGCTCCGTGTGAATCCCCGGGTTACCTACGAGTCTCACAAGGTGGTTGGAGATTCAATCGATCTGCAGTTTGGAAAAGAGTCGCTCAAAAGTGCAATGGTTAAAGGACACTCTTACGGGGTTTATGTAGATACCTCCGGGGCCGCCATAAAGAGTGATACCGGTTACACTCAGGTCTGGGGCGACAGTCTCTACATAACTGTTTCCGACTCCGGGATGCTGGATTCGATGTGGTCGTATGGCAAGGCGCTCAGCAAGTATTTTACGACAAAAAAGCCGGATCTGGTGAATGAAGCTTCCGGGAAAGTGATGTTGATGTCATTTGCGGAAAGAGGGGACGTGGATAAAGTAAGAATATGGGGAAATGCCTGGAGCAAATACTATATAGAAGAAGAGGGGAGCAGCGGGGCAAATGAGGCCAGCGGAGACAGTATCCTTGTGGCTTTCCGCAAAGGAAAGGCCGCGGTGCTTACTTTGGCCGGAAGAGCCAGAGGGGTTTATTTCCCCCGGGAAATGTAAGAGAACTTTATGACAGAACAGAACATTTTGACAGAAGCGGACAAGGAAAGGACGGTCCCTGAGCGAAAAGCCAGAGAGATCAGGACCGAGGGGCTGCTGAAGGTTTACAACAAGAGACGTGTTGTTGACGGTGTCTCAATAAAGGTGAACCAGGGCGAGATCGTGGGGCTTCTGGGGCCTAACGGGGCGGGCAAGACAACTTCTTTCTATATGATAGTAGGGATGATACGGGCCAACAAGGGAAAGATATATCTTGACAATACAGATATTTCAAAAAAGCCGATGTATAAGAGAGCCCGGATGGGAATAGGCTATCTGCCCCAGGAGCCTTCTATCTTCCGTAAACTTTCTGTTGCCGACAATATTCTCTCGGTGCTTGAGTACCAGAGGATGAGTTCCAGGGAGCGCAAAAAGCGTATGCGTGAGCTCCTTGAGGAGCTTCATGTGAGCCATCTGGAGAAGAGTCTGGGATATATGCTCTCCGGGGGTGAGCGCAGGAGAGTGGAAATAGCCAGGGCGCTGGCGATAAAGCCCGATTTTATCCTGCTTGATGAGCCTTTTGCGGGTGTAGATCCCATTGCGGTAGAGGATATCCAGAGCATAGTTCATGAGCTGCGCAATAAGGGGTATGGTGTTTTGATAACGGATCATAATGTGCGGGAGACCCTCAGAATAACTGACAGGGCCTATATTATGAATGCTGGAAAAATTCTCATTTCCGGAACGGCCAGAGAACTTGCGGAAAGTCCGGAAGCCCGCAGAATTTATCTGGGACAAAATTTCCGACTTGATTGACCTGGTCTTTCCCAAGTGGCATACTTTTTGTAGAGTACAAGAGGCTGATTCAGACCTCTCTTTTTCCGAAAATGATCATGGGGCAATATCGTAAATTTCGGCACGAAATGTGATGCTATAAAAAAAGAGAGAGAAGTTTTAAGGTTTAAGGGTCCTCTGTTAAGGAAAAGAGATATAAGGAGGAGTTTTTGAATCTCGGTTTAGATATGTCATTGAGGCTTCAGCAGAAGCTCTCATTCCAGATGATCCAGTCGCTGAAGCTTTTGCAGGTCAATACGCTTCAATTGGAGCAATTGCTCAAGACCGAGCTTGAGATGAATCCTGTTCTGGAGGCAGAAGACGAGCTTGAGACGGAGGCGGATGAGGCTGCGGGACAGGAAGAGGTAAAAGAGGAAAAGGAAAAAGAGGAAGAAGAACTTGATATAAACGAAGAAACGATCGACTGGGAAGAGTATCTGGAGGAGGGGTTTGATCTGGGCTACTCCTATAACGAAGAAGTCGACAAGGGCGAAGACCGTTACGAACCGACTCCGGTTTATCAGATCACCCTTGAGGAGCACCTCAATAACCAGCTCGATGAAAGAAAGCTTCCGGAAAAAAACAAACTGCTCATTCAGTTCTTAATCGGCAGTCTCGATTCCGATGGTTACCTGAGGGTGCCTCTGGAAGACATTGCCGATTTCACCAAGACCTCTTTCTTTGAGGTCCTGGAGGCGCTTCATCTGGTTTGGACCTTAGATCCTCCCGGGGTGGGGGCCCGAAATCTTCGTGAATGCATGATGCTTCAGCTGAACAAAAGAAACCAGAAAGATACTCTGGCAATGAGAATTGTCGATGAGACGTGGGATCTTTTTGAAAAACTCAAAATCCCCGAAATCTCACGCCATTTCGGAATCGAACCCCGCGAGGTTCAGGAAGCCATAGAGACTCTCAAAACCATTAACCCCAAGCCCGGTTATCAGTTTAATCCCGATAAACCATCCACAATCATACCCGATCTGATTGTAGAAAAAATCGATGGCAAATTCATGGTTATGCTTAATGACAGGTCTGTTCCGATGCTTCACATCAACAGATCTTACGCTAACCTTATCAAGCGGGGCAGTAATGCCAAACGCGATGTGAAAAAGTATATACGGGAGAAGTTCAACAGCGCAACCTGGTTCATCCGCTCAATCGAACAGCGCAAAACCACCATGCTAAAGGTGATGTACGCCATCATCGATCGTCAGACCGATTTCTTCGAGAAGGGTCCCCCTAATCTCTCGCCTCTTAAACTGCAGGATGTGGCAGATATGGTGGATATGCACATCTCGACTGTAAGCAGGGTAACAAGCAATAAATATGTGCAGACACGACACGGCATATTTGAACTCAAATATTTCTTTACTGAAGCTGTCGGACGTGATGAAGAGGGTGCCGATATCTCCTCCGAACGAATAAAAAACCGTATCCGTCAGCTCGTAGAAGCAGAAAGCACCAGAAAGCCTCTATCCGATCAGAAAATCTCCGAATTCCTCTTAAAGGAAAATCTTCCTGTAGCCCGCCGCACCGTGGCAAAATACAGGGAGCAGATGAAAATCCTGCCTGCCCGACTCAGGCAAAAATATGAATGAGATCTGTCACTG
>CAYLVN010000027.1:0-5176 GCA_964387115.1 uncultured Fibrobacter sp. | reverse complement strand
CCGTGATCCCTGAAAATCGCAGTTGGATGTAAATGCATCTCTTACAGATGATGGGGATAGTGTCTGGGGATAAACGATTTTTTATAGCGGCAGAACCAGGTAAACGACTGGAAAAAAGCATGGAAAAAGCCCGACAGCTCTTTCCATGCTTTTTTTTTGAATCAGCGGAGATTGAGCAATTGGGGCTTTATGCCTTCGGCTCCCGGGGCTTTCACTATCAACATCGAATGAGCCGATTTGTTGACTATGGATGAGATATCAAGTGAATGTGTGCCCTCAGATCTCTTGCCAAAATCGATCACTCCGGCTTCTTTCCCCTGAAGAGTAAAGAACTGAAGTTTTACATTTTGAGGCTTTGAATTCGTAAAACTCAGGCAGGGATTTTTCCAGGTGAATTTATTTTCCGAGATGCCGTTGGAGAGACACTGCTGGATTGTACCGATCGCTGCATCCTGAGGAACACTTCCTGAATGCCCCAGTGATGAGGAATTTGTGAGGCACAAAATGAGATAGCCCTCTTTAACGACAATATTTGATGTGCTGAAATCAGTTAAATTCTCCGCAAAGGTGTAGTCTCCCTTTCCCCAGCGGTTTGCATCAAACTTATTAAAGTCATCCTGAAACTTTAGCGTAAAATTGCTTCCTCCAGGTCCGCTTCCCGGGGTGTACTCATAGTACTTGAACCAGTTTAAGTATTGATAGACAGGAAGTATTCCGGGGTTAAAGTCCCCGACCCATTGAGGATTATTTGCTATCCAAAGGTTGAACCTGAAGGATTGGGGCTTATCGCGCAGATCATTGATTTGCTGGCCCGAACTGGTCTTTCTTACTTCCTTGCCATCAAGAAACCATGCGACATAGTCCGGTGTCCATTCAACACAGTAGGTGTGGTAGTCATCACAAAGGTTAAAATTGAACTGGTGGTGTGCCTCAGAAGTAGAACGGTTTGAAGCGTTTCCTGTTATGATATTCGATTGAAAGTGATTCTTATCCTTGCCCAATACTTCCAGATCGATCTCACGCCAAGGCTCAGCCCCTCCCTTCCAGGAGTCGTTGTAATAGGTAAAAAATGTCGAAAGTGTTCCGCTGCCATAGGCTGTTCTCATGCGGACTTCAAATTTGCCATATTTTACCTGTTCGTATGAGAACATCTCTGCGCCTTTGTATTGTTTATTCTGAGCAGAAACAGAAAGCGCGCAGATAGCACAAACGGCACCTGCTGCCATTAGAAGTCTTTTATTCATAGTAATCTCCTTCCCCAAAAAATTATAGGATTTTTGAGGTGTAAGGGAAGAGTAGAATTTAATTTAATAATTTTACTGTTATACTGTTGCAGAGTCAATAATTATGAAATCTCCTTCACTGGACAGGGTTATCTCTTTTTTGCGTGAGCGACTGAGAGAGAATCCTTCTGAACGCCTTCCATCGATACGGCAGATTTCAGGTTGCTGCTCAGTTTCTGCACGGACTGTATCCAAGGCAATAAAGCAGCTATGTTCTGAAGGGGAGATAGTGATCAGATGGGGTGCGGGTTGTTTTCCTTCAGGATCTGTTGAATTACATCAAAAGGATGAGACCGGGAGTCCGGAGAGACGCAAGTTGAAATCTGAAATCAGTTTTGATCAGATAAGAAACGATCTGATAAATTTCAGATTTCCTCCGGGGAGCTGCCTACCCTCTTTCAAGGAACTCTCTTTTCGTTATGGGGTCTGTTACCCTACACTCAGAACTGCCGTCAATAGACTCTGCTCTGAAGGAATACTGCTGAAAAAGTCGGGGCACTACTATGTGAGGGAAAAAAAGGTTTCCCGAGAATGGCGGCTAAAGGTAGTTGTGATCTGCGCCGCTTACAATGGTTCTCTTATCATTGAAAAGGAACGTGAACGGGATTTCTTCCGCCATTTGACGATAGAGACTTCACAGAGAGGTCTTGATCTCGAGTTTTTCGGCTATGTTGATAGAACTTCGGCGCCTCATTTTATCGACCCGGGTAGCCATAATCCTGTTGTGTTTGGGAAACGAAGTGATATTGTCGGGTATATCCTGGTTACCTGGCATATGAAAGACTATGTCGAATGTCTTAACCGTATTCGCCATCTTGGAAAACCAGTGTCAATCTGGGTTGAACATGTCAGGTCTATTCCAAAAATATCAATAAGTAACATCAGTACACCCGCATTTTTCGATTTGAGTTATTCGCGGCAGCCCGGTGCAGAGATGGGACGTTTACTTCTTGAGTACGGGCATCGGCGTATCGCCTATATTTCGCCTTTTCACGATAGTGTCTGGTCCGCTCAGAGACTATACGGACTTGAGGAGGCGTTTAAGGATGCCGGGCTGGAAGGGGGAGTGGTTCCGTACGTTCTTAACGATTACTCAAATGACTGGTCTTTTATGGATATTGTTCTTAAAGAGGTAAAGCTGGACAGAATTCTTGATGAGAAAGAGCTTGCCTCAAGCAGTGAATTAAGAGATCCTGAAAAGATAGAGCAGATACGGTCAGAAATTTATTCTGTTTTCAGGGATGACCTGATAATGAGAGACTGCCGGAACCTTCTTGACAGGGCATTGTCGGACAGAAGCATAACTGCCTGGGTTGCGGCAAATGATCTCTGTGCCCTTCTGTTTCTTGATTATCTCAAAGAAAAATCAATAAGAGTTCCTGATGATCTTTCTCTTGCGGGCTTTGACAATACATTTGAATCGCTTAAGAATGGGTTGACATCCTATGATTTCAATATCGCCGGACTGGTCCACAGTATGATTGAACACCTTTTGAACCCGTCTGGATTGATTTCGGGTAATAGTGGTGACGCAATCCATCTTGAGGGAAAAGTAATAAGGCGCAAATCAAGTGGCCGAGTAAGCGGGATGTGTGCAGAAGGATTGTAAAATGAAACGGGAAAAATCAGAATTTTTTCCTGAGCTTAATGGTAAGTTGGTTTATCTTCTGCCGCAGACTCCTTTTAACCTGAAAATCGCAGCAGGGTGAGGCAATAATCGTAATCTGTTGAGTGCCAGGGCTTTTATGACCTGTGATGTCTTCAAGCCTTTTTCATCTCAACATCTTAATGTTTTATTTATTCTCCCCGAACGCGAATTTCAGATTTAGCGATTATTCGGCTTATGCATCTAAATTTAAGTGTAAATAAAATTCTTTGTTCATTTAAAACGTATTTTATAGAAAAAGGGTACGGAGAGTACAAATGCCTGAAATTCATAAGAGTGGGTCTCCCACGTTTCCATCCTGGTTAAAACGGCCGATTGCGCATTCAGGAAAACAGAACATAGTAACGGAGAAGATCTCTTCCGGGGGATTGCATACAGTTTGTAATGAGGCAAAATGTCCCAATCGAAGCGAGTGTTACTCCCGGGGAGTGGCGACATTTCTGGTAATGGGGGATATCTGTACCAGAAACTGTTCTTTTTGCAGTGTTAAAACCGGCAGGCCCGGTGCTCTTGATCCGGATGAACCAAAAAGGGTGCTTCAGGCCGCGCGTGAGCTACAGTTGAAGCATGTTGTAATCACTTCTGTTACCAGAGATGATTTAGCGGATGGTGGTGCCGGATTTTACGTTGAGATAGTTAAATTGTTTAAAAGGGAGCTTCCCGGGGTAACCATGGAACTTCTTGTTCCCGATTTTCAGGGAAATGAGGAAGCTGTGGATCTGGTGGCAGGTTCAGGGCTGGATGTTTTCAATCACAATGTTGAAACTGTGCCTTCTCTTTATTCAAAGATCCGTCCGCAGGCGATCTACAACCGTTCTCTTGCGGTTTTAAAGAGGGCATCTGAACATGGTGTGGCTGTAAAATCCGGGCTGATGGCGGGGCTGGGAGAGAGCGAATCGGAGATGCTTGCAGTTATGGAGGATCTGCTCAGCAATGGCTGCACAATTTTAACGATTGGTCAGTATCTGCGCCCATCGCGGGATCAGGTGCCGGTCGTGGAGTTTGTAAACCCCGAGGTATTTGAGCATTATGCCAGTTGTGCAAAAAAGATGGGTTTTGAATCTGTTTTTTCCGGTCCTTATGTCAGGAGTTCCTACCGGGCCGGAAATTTTGTTCCGGGGAAATCATTATAGTGCTACTCTTTGTGGTGGAGAAATGTTACTATTATAAATATCATAGGAGCGGACTTCTCCGGCACTCTGTGCGGGGTGGTTCATAAAGGAGTACTTAACCATTTATTCAGAAGGAGATGTGACACATGGAGATTCAGATCACCTCTCGTCACAACAAGGCATCTCAGGCTCTTCAAGAAACAATTACTGCAGAACTCAGTAAGATGGAGAAGTATTTTGATAAGATTACATCCTGTCATGTAGTTCTTGACAGTGAGCGTGTGGACAAGGTTGTGGAGATAACGATGAATACCCAGGGAAAACAGCTTGTGGCATCTGCTAAAGCTGATAATCTCGGTAAGGCGATAGATGATGCGATGATGAAAACCGAACGGCAGCTTAAAAAGCTCAACAATAAGATAAAAAACCACAAAGCGGAAAAATTGTAAGGTTTTTAATGTGTATTGAGACAGGACTTTGTCTGTCCTGTGGTTATGTAAGAGATTAAGGGGCAGAGCTCTGCCCCTTTCTTTATAATGACTCAGGTAATTTGTGGTGGGCGAAAATTATTTTCACTATTCTTCTCTTCTGGAGAGCAGTACCCGAATCAGGGATGATGTACTGAGCCGAAAGGAAAAAGTGTGAAGAAGTCTAATATGGATCTGATTGTAGGCGGATCCATTTTAATTTCACTGGTTATTCTGATTGCTGGTGTTTTGTGGCTTAAAGAGGTTTCTTTAGCTTCAAAGATGGCCTCCTATTCGGTTCTTTTTCCTAATGTAGGAAACCTTCAGGTAGGTGATCCGGTTATGGTGAACGGGGTAACTAAGGGTTCAGTTACCAGTATCTATCTCCGCGGGACCGAGGTTGCAGTAATCATGGATATTGACGAGGGAGTTACCCTTACAGATTCATGTGTGTTTTCGGTTCAGAATGTTGGATTGATGGGAGAACGGGGGATAGGGATAAGTCTTTCGCTCCAGGGGTCGAAAATTCCATTTAACACCAAAAATGATTCTACATTTGTGAGGGGTAAATTTGATACGGGAATTGCCGAGGCGATGGGGCTTCTGGGGACAGTTCTCGGTGAAGTTCAGGTTCTGGCTGCAAATGTG
>CAYLVN010000026.1:0-16436 GCA_964387115.1 uncultured Fibrobacter sp. | reverse complement strand
GTTCAAGTGGCTTTATTGACCGGCTCCTTCCTGCAGCATGCTTTGAAATAAACAGTTTCCTTCAGCAATCTTTTAACACCCTCTGCAGATCGATTACAGACCTTTACCCTCTTGATATTGATGCACTGAGCAGCAGGATAGGGAAGGATCATGCGTTTGATCCGCGTACAGAGTACCTGATCGGACAGCCGTTCTCGTCTGAAATGATCGATTCCATTTGCAGATGCATCCATTCAGTGTGTTTACAACTCAAAAAGTATCCTCTGAAGTGTCTTGTGCTTGACCTCGACAACACTCTCTGGGGAGGCATTGTCGGAGAATCCGGAGTGGAAAATATACTGCTTGATGACTCCGGTCCGGGAAAGGCCTACCGTGACTTTCAGTCGGAAATTCTGAAACTTTACAAACAGGGTATAATACTGGCGATCTGCAGCAAAAACAACACCTGCGATGCAATGGAAGTCCTGGAATCCCATGAAAAGATGTTGATCAGACCCGATATGATCTCTTGCTACCGGATCAACTGGGATGATAAACCCAAAAATATTCTGCAGATTTCTGAGGAGCTGAGGATAGGCCTCGATTCCATGATGTTTATAGATGATAACCCTTCTGAAAGAGAAGCCGTCAGAAAAGCTCTTCCTGAGGTCGAAGTGCTTGAGATGCCGGAAAACCCTGCATTTTTCGCTCTTGCCCTTAAGCGATGCACCAGATTCTGGCCTGTGGAGATTACTTCTGATGACAGCCGGAAGGGGGAGTTTTTCCAGAAAGAACTGTTAAGAAAACGATCTCAGGAACTTGCTGCTAATCTTGAGGATTTTCTTTATAAATCGGAAATTAAAGCGAAAATATTATCTGTCGATCAAAGTTCTCTGCCTCGAGTCGTTCAGCTTTTCAACAAAACCAATCAGTTCAATCTTACAACCAGACGGTACAGCCTCTCAGAGCTCGAGTCACTCAGGAATGAAGCTGGAAATCATCTCTTCTGCATGGAGTTGAGTGATAAATTCGGTGAGTATGGTATCATTGCCGCAGCTCTTGTCAGGGGAGAAACCATTGATTCTTTTGTCTTAAGCTGCCGTGTTTTTGGAAAGCAGGTTGAGAGAGCATTTCTTCTGCGGATTCTTGAGTTCATGAAGAAGAGTGGAATTAAAGAGGCGGAAGGTGTCTATATTCCCACTCTTAAAAACAGCATGGTAAAAGATTTCTTCAAGAATAACGGGTTTTCTCAGAAGAGTAAAGAGGGGGATTTGACTGTCTGGGAGATCGATCTTCAAAGCGATCTGCAGAAAATCCCTGCCTGGATCAGTATCCAGCCTGTATCTGATGAAATACCCTAAATACCCCTGGCTGCTGAACTGATTCTGGGTTGACTCGTAGAGAACCAGTTCTTTTACGCTGCTTTAATTCTTATCTCTCATAAACCTTAAAGTTGCGGTTTTTGCCTCTTCCAACTGCAATTTTCAAGTTATACTGCCTTTTTTTGCAGTCTTTTGTACCAGAAGCTTTGAAAAAGAACTGAGAAGGCCCGAAAGAACTGTCCAGAAGATTGTCTTTTTCCAGGTCTTCTTTTCCGGCTCAGGTGGTTCTTTTTTTTTGAATATCTTCAAATTTTTCTTGAGTCCCACCTTGACGATCAGGCCTGTGATCGCAGCGAAGAAAACTGCTCCTATAGTGATTAGCTTTTTGTTAATTTTTTTGTCCATCAGATCCTCCTCCGTCAGGAATGTACAACTGAATAAAGCAAAAAGTGTGCATTTTATTTCTGAAGCTTCTTCAAAGGACCTCTGTAAGCGGTGCGGGTATTATTTTAAACAGATATGAACCGGTTTTTTCGCTTGTGGTTTGCAGGTATACTTTTTATCCTTGTCATTTCCGGTTATATTCTGTATAGTATACTCTGGATTGTGAGATTGATAGGAACCAATAAGAAGAAATTTCTCCTTACAGGCAGCATCATTACACTCTTCCTGATGCTGGGAGTTTACTTTTTTCTCTTCCCCGTAGGACCGCTGAAGCAGGATGTTCAGATAATAATTCCCCGCAACAGCTCGTTAAAATCAATTGCTGATACTCTCGAGAAAAAAGAGGTGGTTACCTCAGATAAAGTGCTTCTGCTCTGGCTCAAATTAAGCGGAAAAGAGAAAAAAATACAGGCTGGAAAGATCACTTTCAAAAGAGGTGAGGGAGTGATCAGTGCGGCAAACAAACTGATGCATGCAGAAGCAGTTGAAGTGGCGGTCACTGTACAGGAAGGCCTTACAATTGAGCAGACTGCTGCGCGTATCAGTCAGGTTTTTCACATCGATACATCAGAATTTATCAGATTGTGTAATGATTCGAACTTTGTTAGAGAATTGGGTCTTGATGCAAAGACAATGGAAGGGTATCTGTTCCCAAACACCTATCGCTTTACAGATGATGTTAAACCGGCGGAGATTATACGCAAGATGGCAGGTCAATTCAAAAATGCTTATGCCACTCTCTCTGCAAAGCCCTTGCTTGCCGGAAAATTCACTATGCATGAATTTGTCACGCTGGCCTCAATTGTGGAAAAAGAAGCTACACTGGCATCTGAACAGGTGCGTATAGCCGGAGTGTTCCATAATCGTCTAAAGCTTGGATACCCGCTTGGCGCTGATCCAACCGTGCGTTACATTCTCAAAAAATTTCACGGTCCGCTTCGTGTCTCTGAACTTAACTCATCATCACCTTATAATACCCGCAGATATCCCGGGTTACCTCCGGGCCCCATCTGTTCTCCGGGAAAAGGGGCACTTGATGCAGCCTTGAACCCGGCTGAAACAAAAGAGCTTTACTTTGTTGCCAAATGGGATGGAAGCGGGGCACATGATTTTTCCATAACAAACAAAGAACACGATCGAAAGAAAATGGAAATACGCCGTCGAAACGAATTGCAAAAAAGAATCCGGGAGATCAAGTGAAAAATCGTTTCTCTGCAGTATCAGTAATCGCCATTGTTTTTGCAGGTATCTTTTCCAGCCAGGTTTTTTCTCAGGAATCCTGGCAACTCAGACGACTTGTTGACGCGCATACTGCGGGTGTTCTTTCAAGGGGCAGTTATGAGTTTGACTGCGGGATCTACCCGGCAGGTAATCCCGACCTTGGTACTGGAATCAACTTTGGTCTGGGTGTCGGGGTGACCAATCGTCTGATGATCGGTATCAGCTATGGGGGAGAGGGATTTGTAGGCAGGGGAAAAGATGCAAAAGGGAACTCGATGCCCGGGTTTCTGGTCAAGTACCGGATTTTTGAAGAAAATTACTTTTTCCCGGGTGTAGTGCTGGGCTATGATCATCAGGGCCATGGTGGATCTTCCGATACCTTACATTTTGATTACAAAGGTTACATTTATAAATCTCCGGGTTTTTTTATGGCACTCAGTAAAAACTACCTTATCTTTACAAAGCTTCAATTGGGCCTGCATGGCGCGGCCACCTTTTCCATGGAGGAGGTCCAGACAGTCAAATGGCCAAATGCATACGCGGGTATAGATCTGGGAATAAATGATGAGCTGTCGCTTGTTTGTGAATACAATCTGGGTTTGAATACAAGAGATCCACGCTCTGGAAGAACGCCATATTACGCCCGAATCAGTGAGGGATATCTCAATTTCGGACTTAAATGGGCCTTTTCTCCAAATTTCTTTGTTGAATTCGATGCCAAAGACGTACTTGAGAACAGGAAAAGAAAGAACGGCAGCACTGTCGGCTGGTGCCGGGAACTGAGGCTTGTGTATTTGAATCAGTTTTAATCCTTGTGGCGGCATCCGGCCGGACACCTCTACAGGGGATTAATTGTTCAACTGAGCGTGTACTATTTTCAGGTTTAATGCTACTAATCATAATGTGTACACTGAACGTCTGCCTTTCGGGAAAATTATGATAAAAAAAATCACACTGATAGTTACAAGTTTTGTTTTAATGAATGTATATGCAAATTCTGTAGATCAGAATGAAAAGCAGGCTATACCTGCAGATTCATCTCAGTTGATTGCAGATAAAATCATTCAGTCCAAAATTCCGGTTCTGGTAGATTTCTGGGCTAATTGGTGCATGCCCTGCCGCATGCTGAACCCTGTTATGGCAGAACTGGAAAAAGAGTATAGTGGCAAAGTCAAATTTTTAAAGGTGAACATTGATATTCACAGAGCAATTGCATCCTATTTTGGAGTCAGAGCCATTCCAGCTGTTTATATTATCAAAGATAAAGCTGTAGTCAAAGTACTGCCGGGGTTGAATCCTAAAGAGACTTATGACCAGGCGCTCAAGGAAGTGGCTATGATGTCGGAACCGGTAGAAGGATCTGTAGATGGTTCATCTCAGAAATAGCACTGATGTCTTCCAGTATTAAAAAGAATCTTCCGGAACTTCTTGCGCCAGCCGGCAGCTTTGCAATTGCCGAAGCTGCATTTGAACATGGCGCTGATGCCATCTACATCGGCCTGGAACAGTTCAATCTGCGTGCACATTCTCCAAACTTTACTGCCCGAGATATCCCGGAGCTTATGGCAATGGCAGAAAGACGGGAGAAACGTGTTTATGCGGCACTTAACATTCTTCCTGATGACAGGAAACTCTGCGGAATTAGAGATCTGCTGCTGCAGCTTAAGAAGGCAGGCAGTGTACCTCATGCGCTTATTATAAGTGATCCGGGGGTTCTACTGGCCTGCAGGGAAATTCTACCCGGCATTCATTTACATCTTAGCACACAGACCGGTTCTTTTAATTCTCAGGCTCTGTGGTTTTGGAAAGAACAGGGCATTACCCGTGCGGTTCTTCCCAGGGAGCTCTCATTAGATCAGATCAGCCGTATCAATTCCTGCAATATCATTGAAACTGAGGCTTTTATTCACGGTGCAATGTGCGTGTCAATTTCCGGAAGGTGCCTTCTGGGTGCCTATATCGACCAGCGGCATCCGAATTTCGGTGACTGTGCCCAACCATGCCGTCTCCGCTACAGAATCGCTCCTGTGAAGGTTGGGACCGGTGAGGTCGGTGAATGGCTGGATGCAGAGGAGAATGAGGAGGGGGTATATCTTTTAAACTCAAAAGATCTCTGTACCATAGAGATATTGCCCCGAATACTGGAAACCGGACTCAGCTCCCTGAAAATAGAGGGACGCAACAAGAGTATTCACTATGTTTCTACGGTTATAAAGGTTTACAGGGAAGCTCTGGATACCATATCCAATGGTTTGCCCTATACTGTTAAACCGGAATGGAAAAGTGAACTGGAAAAAGTGGAGCACCGCCCATACACAACAGGGTTTTATGCAGGCGAAACTATGCTTCAGGAGGTCTTTTCATCCAAGGCGTCCAGTGGCGCACGTGTGATGGGTATTGTAAAAGGACTCCTTCAGGGGGGAGATCCTGTAATTGATGTAAAAAACAGCTTTTCAGCAGGAGAAAAGCTCGAAGTACTTCCAGTCAAACAGTCATCAGCTCCCTTTGAAATCACATTCACCTCTCTATATGACCTTTCAGGGAATCCTGTTTCATACGCGCCGTCAAGCCGTCTGGTAACGGGAAAAACCGGTAAAAAACTGCGGGCAGGGGACATGCTTAGAAAACTTTCCAACTCCGGGGAAGTGACCGCGGTTTAGCAAAGCATCGGGTTCGGCACTATACTTGCATTTACTCTGTTTTAGCTCTGTTTAAGGTGTATAAAACTCTATTCAACTGAGAAAAACAGAATGCTGCGCTCGCATGTGGATTTTTCAAAAATTCTGCGACCATGGGATGGCTTCGGGGTTACCCTCGATTCAATCCCGTCTGTATCGCTTCGTCAAAAAAATTACTCTGCCGGCGAAGCGGATATTTCCACTGATCCCGGGCTATACTTTGGAACTGAGGGACTGCGGGCAAATATTGTCAGGGTCTATCTTGATCCTTTTCATCAGAAGAAAACTGAAGCCAGAAATACAGAAGAGATTCCTGTAGAAGCCGATGAATACGATCATGAGACATCTGCTCTGCGTGTACGAGAGTTCTGTGTGGCCGCACAGGAAGAACTTCAGAAACAGGGCCAAAAACTTCAGATTATAACAACCTGTCTCTCTCCTCCGGAATGGATGACAAAGCAGAGAGAGATTTCAGGACGGGATCTGGACCCGCTGTATCGTGCGGAATATGCACGGTACATGGTTTCCTGGCTCAAATTCCTTGTAGAAAAAGAATCTCTTCCTGTAAAGTATATGTCTCTTCACCGCAAAGGAGAAATGTGGGACAGGTGGGATGAGCAGGGGGGGGGTAAAGAGCGTGAATTCTACAATCTCTACTGGCCGCCGGAGCATGTGACCGATTTTCTCAAGCTGGTAAAAAAGATGATCATTAAAAACTCTCTTGCGGTCGGGTTGACCCCGGGGGAAACAGGAAGCTGGGTCAGTTTCCAGGACTGGGGTTATGCAGATGCGATTGTTGATGACCCACAGGCAATTGCATCTTTGGATCTGCTCTGCTCCTATGGTTCTTATTCCGGAAGAGATTGTCTGGACTGCAGGAGCGCCGCTATCGACCTTATTCGTCAGCAGCGGCCCGACATCCATGCCTGGGTAATTCTTGAGTGCTTCAGAGAAACCGGTACGACCCCTGCCTGGTTGATTCATGATTATATCTATGGTGCAAAGGTCAATGCGGTAATTTTAGATTGCCTTCCTGAGGTGGAAAACGGTTCTGAAGGGATGGGGCCATCACTTGCAGATTTTATCAAGCCCGTTTTCAGGGCTGGGCAATCCGGAAAATCAGTGTGTCAGACAGCCTGCAATTGCCCCGGAATCTCTATTGCGGCATTTTCAGGCAATATGTCCGGAGTTTCCGATTCATTTGTGATAGTAAATTCTTCTGATGCAGAAAGGACTCTTCCTGTAGAGATCAGGGGAACCGCAAGCAGCAAATTTGAGGTTTTCCGTACTTCACCTCAGGAGAAAAATGTTCCTTTAGGATTTATTCCGGTCAGGGAGGGAAAGGTAATATATACGGCGCCAGCGAAGTCGGTCAGCTCATTCTTCGGTTCTGTATAAAACTTCAGCCGGCAATCCGGATGTTTAACCTGAAAATCGCAGTTGGATGAGGCAAAAAACCGTAACCTGTTGAGCGCTAAGGCTTTCAGGCGTCTTGATCTTATCACCTTGTCGATAAGACCTGCGCCGCCTTCAAGCCTTATCATCCCAACATCTTACGGTTTTTTGCTCTCCCCATCTGCGACTTTTAGGTTTAATTGTTTTACAAGATTTGTCTGTTCAAAAAATCTGTAAAGCTTCTGATTAACAAGTATTTCCAGATGGAGATTTCTTCTCTGTAATTCTTTGGATAAACGGATGCAGAATGTAATCCCTTGAGAATCGATACGGCTTACACCCTGAAAATCCAGAATGAGATCTCTCCAGGAATCTTCACCAAACTCGGAGGTAAGTTCGTTATTCAGTATACCAATACGTTCAGTAATCAGTTCACCTGAAAATGCAATTCTTAAAACATCTGCATCTTTCATTCTAATCTCTTTATTTACAAAGTACTGATATTATTACCGGTTGTATTTTAAATCCTTCCAATACACTTTAGAATGCCATCGAGGATAGTATAAGGGTGAGGTGGACAGCCTGGAATGAAAAGATCTACAGGGAGAATCTCTGAGACGCCTTTATTCACCTCATCATGCCCGGCAAACATTCCTCCTGAGATAGCACATGAACCAACAGCTATCACAATCCTGGGCGAAGGTGTCGCATCGTAGGTTTTTTTCAGTGCCAGCTCCATGTTTTTCGATACAGGACCGGTAACAAGTAATCCGTCTGCGTGTCTTGGTGAGGCAACAAACTGAATTCCAAAACGAGAGAGATCATAAACCAGTGTGTTAAGCACATTTACATCTGCTTCGCATGCATTGCAGCCTCCGGCACTGACCTGTCTCAGTCGGATCGATCTCTTGAACATGGAGAGGCGGCGGGGGTCAAGCTTTGCGGCTCCGGAAAAAGGTCTGTGGCCGGTAATAAGCTCTTCTCTTTTTGAAGCTGCCATGCTGTGCTGTTTTGTAAAATTAATCGCGCTTGACGGGCATAGTTTTTCGCAGGATCCGCAGAAAGTGCATTTACCGATGTCTATTTTTGTCTGCTCGTCTGTTCTTTCTATTGCTTTCAGAGCACATCCTTCAACGCAGATTCTGCAGTCCCTGCCGCATCTGGAAGAGTCTGTTTCCGGCAAACCCTTGAAGAGATCAGGGAGTACCGGCGGAACAAGGGGATATTTTGCTGTTCTGTATCCCTGCTTCAATCTTGTGAGTAAAGTTTTAAACATGGGAGTTCCCCCCTTTACAAATCATGGCCACAATAGGAAAGGTTGAAGCTTTTATTGCAGAGAGGAAAATCTGAAATCTGTTCTTCTCTTAGAGCCTGTGCCAGTCCGAACCAGTTATGAAATGATGGATCTACAATTTTGTATCGTCTGAAGTGTCCGTTGGCATCTGTTATCGCTGTATGACAGATCTCTCCCCGCCATCCCTCGACCAGTGAAATCGCAAGAGCCCCGGATTTCAGTTGCTTGTTTGTGTCGAATGGTTTGCCGGAAAGCCGGCTGTTCTGTTCAGACTCAAGCTGCTGCATGATAAATTCCACAGATGCCTGAACTTCCTGCCAGCGTACCTGTGCCCGTCCGAAGACATCACCTGTATCATAAGTACAGACAGGGATCTGTGCAAAGCGGTAGTAGCCGTCTGGGTGATCCTGTCGTACATCTTTGATACATCCACTGGCACGTGCTACCGGGCCGACAAGACCTAAATTCATTGCAAGCTTCTCGCTTATTCTGCCGGTAGAATCAAACCGGTTTACAGTTGATGGAGAATCCCACATGAGATTCAGTGCACTCGTAAAATCATCAAGAGCTTTTCCAATTTTCGAAATAAGCTCTGAACTCTGCTTTTTATTTATGCCGAAGCCGGTTCCACCGGGAATCACCAACCCTCTTCCAAAGCGGTTTCCGCATATGACTGCTGTCAAGTTAAGAAAATCACCTCTGATACGACCGCAGTACGATGACGTTGGAAGGAAGCCGACATCACCGGCCAGGGCTCCCAGATCTCCAGTATGATTTGCACATCGCTCAAGTTCAAGAGCTATGGCACGTATCTGTCCGCTTAAAGCGGTAATATTAGACTTTGTCAAGGTCTCGATGATCTGACAGTATGCTGTCATGTGTCCGATCGATGTATCTCCGGCAACCGCTTCCATTTGAAGAGGGGTAACAGGGTAGGGCCCCCCGATCAACGCTTTTTCAATTCCCCTGTGCTGGTAACCCAGAGAAATCTCCAGATGATACACGTTTTCTCCGTGGCACTGGAACCGGAAATGTCCCGGTTCGATTATCCCGGCATGTACGGGTCCTACTGCGACTTCATGAATCTCCTTACCTTCAATTCTGAAGAAATCCGCATCGCCGATAAGTTTTGGAGGCACTGGGAATGAGTCAGAAATTGATGATGAAGTGAACCGTACTGGTTTGAGCCATGGATGTCCTTCCGGAACGAGACCGGTCTGCTCATGGATTTCACGTTCAAAGAGCTGCACTTGAGGAAATCTGCCTGCAAGTGAGGGAAAAGACCCGGAATTTACAGGTAAGGATACAGGGTAAAGCAACCCATCGCGGTCATCTGCCATTACAGCATAAAGAATCACTTTTGTCTGGTTGATCCTGTCACCGAAATAGGTGATTACCCTCAGACCTTCAGACATCCCTGTTATAAGTTCGTTGATAAAATCGATATCTTTGAGAACCGGGATCTCTTTAAGAGAGATGGCCTGCTCATTTCTCAGGCAGGGAAGATTCTTACTCATAAAGTGGCACCCTTTTCTATTATGCTGACCGCATCTTTGAGAAAATCGGAAAGCGGAGTCGGGATCCAGAGTCCCAGGAAAAGAAGAAGCAGCAGACATGTGATTACGATAACCGTGTCTGCCCTGCGACCTCTGCTCTCTACACCCGGCTCTTCCGGACCTTTTCCAAATGAGATAAGCATTGTGTACCTGAGCATGCTGAAAAAGACTGTAAGAGTCCCCAGAAGGAAAAATGTAAGGATTAGGTATTTGCCGGTAAAGAAGAGTTCTTTTGCAAGAAGAAATTCACTCATGAAAACAGCCGAAGGCGCTACTCCCATCAGTACCAGACAGGAAAGAAAAAAGGTGCTGCCCCAGAGCGGTACTTTCTGCGATGCACTTCGAATTTTCTCCATTTCTCTTGTTCCGAAGTGATCGGCTATCGAACCTGCAGAAAAAAACGCCAGCACTTTTGAGAGAGAATGACCAACAGTGTGCAGAAGAGCCGCAAAAATTCCAAGCCCCCCCAGACCTAAACCTATAGCAATGATTCCTATGTGCTCGACACTGCAGTAAGCAAGCATACGCTTGACATCGGTTTGAACGGGTATGAACACAGCGGCAAAGACCAGGGACATAAAACCGCATAGAAGAACAATCGATCTGGCCTGACCGTCAAAACCAAGTGCAGCCTCGGTAATTGGAAGATATCTCATTATGCAGAAAAGAGCGCAGTTTAACATGACACCCGAGAAAACTGCGGATACGGGTGTCGGAGCCTGACTGTGGGCGTCCGGAAGCCAGGTGTGCATCGGGGAAAGTCCGGCTTTTGTCCCGAATCCTACAACGATGAAAATAAATGCAAGAAGCATCAGTCTGGGATCTATCATGTCGGCATGTGCAGAGAGATAACTGAAATGATAAATGTCTTCACCTGACGGCATTCCTCTGGCCGCTGCAACAGTAAGCATTGTACCGAAAAAGGCAAATACGATTCCCACAGAACAGATAAGCAGGTATTTCCAGGTCGCTTCAATTGATAACTCTGCATCGGAGAGTATCAGAAAGGCCGATACTATTGTAGTTGTCTCAAGTGCTATCCACATCAGCCCGATATTATTTGACAATAATACAAGCAGAAGAACCGCATGAAATGTCTGCCAGAGAATTGAGAATCTTCTTGCGTAAGATCTCTTTAAGGTGCCGCATTTGATTTTCTCCCTGAAATAACCGGTTGTGTAAATAGAGGTAATCAGGAATATTGTGTTTACAAGGAGTATGTGCAGCAGTGAAAGAGAATCTATGATCAGTGTACCGTTAAAAAGAAGTACCGTATTTTCAGGTCTTGTCTCAATGAGAAACGCTATCCCGCCAAGAAATACGGCAGAAGATGATATAACTGGTACAAGGAGAAGCTTTGCGGGGTTTTTTAAACGAAAACAGGATGCTGTTCCACCTGCAAGAAATGCATATATCAGGATTACAGTAATCTCGATTAAATTCATTTTGAAAGCCTCTCCAGAGACCGCACACTTATACTCTGGTGGACGGTCAGAATTCTCCTGGCGGCAATCACCATGATCAGCACACCGGCAAACGTGTCAAGAAGAATGCCCATCTCAACAAAAAGAGGCTGATATATGGCAATCGATAGACCGAAGATGAAGCTTGCATTCTCAAAAACCAGAAAACCGATGATCTGCCTTATCACGTTGCGGCTGGTTATTATGAGGAATAGTCCGATTCCGGCAGTTGAAATGGCTGATGCTCCATGGAAAACCGATACAAAAGCATGCACAAAAGGGGCTTTCTGAAGTATGTAAAAGGCAAAACAGGAGATTACCACACCGATAAACATGGAAAGAGAATATCCTATTACCGGATTGGCATCCCGCAGTTCCTTTACTTCTCTAATAAGCTTTGAAAGATAAAAAGGGATCAGTATCCCCTTTACACCAATACTGAGTATTGCCAGAAATATTAGATGATAAGAGGCTGAGTGACCGGCCAGCAGAAGAGAAAGTGCCGCCAGAAGTATCCCCTGGACCGCAACCCCTTTTGTCAAGCTGGCCAGACGGCTTGAAGAGAGAAGATAGAGGTTGCTTACTATTATAAGCAGTGAGACCCAGGCAAGAAGATCCGATTTCATTTTTTGATCACCATGGAATAGCTTTGGTTACATTTATAAAAAATCCGAGCAGCGCGGCTACACCGGCCCCAAAAAGAATCTGAGGTACTTTTATGAGACGAATGCGGGCCATCACCGATTCAACTGTGCCGATTACAACTGCAATAAGCCCCATAATTGCAAGCAGAATTAAGGCCTGGACAAAAGGAGACATCCCGGTTGATGGCAGAAGAATTCTGCCAAGAATGAGTGAAAACAGCCACAGCTTTACGGATGCGGCGTATTCAAGCAGCCCTAGTCCGGGACCGCTGTTATCAAGTATCATCACCTCGTGAATCATTGTAAGTTCAAGGTGAGTGTTGGGATCATCAAAAGGAATTCTTGAGTTTTCTGCCAGGAGCACTAAAAATAACGGAAGGGCGGAAAGAAGCACCGAGATAGAATCGGAAAGCATGGGTGCAGAAAGCGCCTCAGTTATACTTACTGTGCCATTTGATCTCATTATGCTCAGAAGACAGGTGAAAATTACAGGCTCTGTCATTACGGAAAAGAATGCCTCCCTGCTTGCTCCCATTCCCTCAAATGAGGAACTGGTATCGAGTGCAGAGATAATCATAAAGAAACGCGCAAGTGCTAAAAGATAGAGCATCAGTACTAAATCGCCTGCAAAGGAAATACGTGTTCCTGAAGAGATAAACGGGACAAAACAGGTTGATGCCAGTGTAGCAGTGAATATGATCACCGGGGACACACGGAATATCCATGATGTTGTTTTGCTGAAAACGTAGTCTTTACGGAACAGACGGGCAAGGTCAAAATAAACCTGGAACAGATGCTGGCCTTTGCGTCCGGCAAAAAATGCCTTTGTCCGGTTGATGATACCAGCCATAAGTGGAGATAACAGAAGGGCTGCAAGGGGAGAAATTATGTATTCCGGCAGATTCATAGGTAAAATTTCCAGATGATAAGGCAGATGACTGTTACTGCGATGTAAAGCACGTACTGCCCGGCTTTACCACTCTGAAACCATCTCAGAGATGAAAACACACGGTCAAAAGAGCGTATGACTGTCGTATAAATTCCTGTAAGAAACCAGTCTTCTACAACCGAGTAAAATTTCCATGAAGATGCAGGGAACAGATCGTCGCTTTTTGACAGATGCTTTTTCATTGCAACAGGAAAACGGAAGAGCCTGATCAGCGGAGCTGAAAATGATGACGATGTATACTGCATCGATGGGGCAGGGCGGGAGTAGCCACAATCCCAGGTTCCAGTCTCGCTCCTCACTTTTTTCTTTCCACTGATCCACATAATGAGGAACACTGCGGCTCCCGAAAGCAAGAAAAATCCCGATACTATACCGGATGTCAGCGCAATTGATTTTATTCCGCTTGTATTATAATTCGTGCTTCCGGCCAGAGCATATACAGGACCGGTGAGAAGCGGCAGTATGAAATAACTGAGCAACCCGATAAGAACGCAAAGCACGGCTGGAATAGCCATTGCCCAGAGCATCATGGAGGGGATCTCTTCTTGGGGGGTGATTGCGGAGTCTCTTGGTTCTCCAAGAAATACTGTTCCAAATAACCTTGTAAAGCAGGTGGCTGCCAGCCCGCCGATTATGGCAAGTGATATTATTGTGCAGAGACCAGCCATCGAGAGCGCAGCCTGCGGTTCTTTAATAGATCCGTAAAGACATGATACGTAAATCATCAGCTCGCTTGTAAAGCCGTTAAAGAAAGGGAGCCCGCAGATCGCTATTGCTCCTGCAAGGAAAAGCAGTGCGGTTTTAGGCATGGTCCTGATCAGTCCTCCCATGCGGTCAACCTCCCCGGAACCCGTCTGACGGATTACTGCCCCGGCACCAAGAAAAAGAAGCGATTTAAAGAGAGAATGGTTGAGTACATGAAGCAGCGCTCCGGCAAAACCGAGAAATGCAACGGTCTGGGAACCGTATGCGACTCCAGTGATACCCATTCCTGTGCCCAGGAGAATTATTCCGATGTTTTCAACGCTGGAATATGCAAGTATCCGTTTTATCTCATGCTGGCCAGTGGCAAAAAGTATACCCAGTATTCCAGAGAGCGCACCAAGGCCGATCAGAAGAAATCCCCACCATGCCTGATATGGAGAGATGAATGTGAGTACACGCAGGATTCCGTAAATCCCCATCTTTATCATTATTCCCGACATCAGTGCCGAGACATGGCTGGGAGCTGCAGGATGAGCCTGAGGGAGCCAGATGTGAAAAGGAATAAATCCGGCTTTTAAGCCAAATGCTGCGAGTGCCAGAAGGAAAACAACAGATGACCTCTTGCCTGTTATGCCAGTCCATGAGGAAAAATCAAAAGATCCGTCAATTGATGAAAGCAGAAAAAAGAGTGCGAAGAGAAATGCTGTCCCGACATGCGCAGTTATAAAATAGAGCCATCCGGCTTGCACTGATTCATCCTTCTCCTTGTCACTGATAACAAGAAAAAAGGAGGAAAGAGACATCACTTCCCAGGAGATGATAAACATTACAGCGTTTCTGGATAAAAGCACCAGAATCATTCCAGCTGCAAGCGTGCTGAAGAAAAACCAGTGCTTGTGGTCTGGTGGATGCTTGTCGAAATATCCGGGCCCGTAAAGTGAACTTGATATTGTCAGGATAAGAAGAGGAATCAGAAAAAAGATACTTAAAGTGTCAAGTCCAAATACAAGATTCGCAAACGGCAGCTGCCAGGAAAAAAATGCGGAGAAGCTGCTGGCAATTAAAGATCTGTAGTTGATAATAATATACAAGAGAAGAAACGTGCTGACTGTCGATATGGCGGCAGGAATTATATATTTAAATGAAGTGTGATCTCTTTTTAATGTCAGACTCAGTAAACCTGATGATACCAGGATAGATGTGCAAATGATAACTGTTAGCATACAGTTTTATTTCCCGGGAGCGTTTTTGTTCAATTTTTTCTCTAACGCGGAGAGTGAATCAAGAATTTCCTGACGGCTCGAGTCGCTGTTTATGCTTTTGCGAACCTCTTTTTGTTGAAGTGCGTAACTGAGCCTGGAGAGATAGTAAAGATGTGAGCGGACATTATGTGTAACTATGATAAATAGTGTGTCGACCGGCTTTTTATCCAGAGCGTCAAAATCAATCGGCTTCTCAAGAAAACATAATGCAAGCACCGGTTTGCTTATATTGAAAATAATGGGATTTCTTACATGTGGAATCGCGATTCCATCACCTATTGCAGTTGTTCCCAGATTTTCACGGGAAATCAATGCACCTACCAGAAACTCTCTATCGACATCATCAGGAAGGTTAATAATATCTACTATAGACTTGAGGACACTTTCTTTATCAGATCCTGGCACTTTGTAATAGATCCCGCCACTGCTGATTATCTCGGCAAGTGTGGGCATTGAAGGGACAGATTCTACGGCCTCATCAAATATCTGGTATGAGATGTTTATTTTTTTGGCAGTGGCCCACTCAAGAAGTTCAACCCTGTTGAATCGGTACCCTTCACCGATTTTATAGGCGGGAATCTCTTTTTTGGAAATCCATCGGTAGATTGTTTTTTCGGAAACTGAGATCAGTTTCGCGACTTCTTTTACATCCAGCATCATACTGCACAGCTCCTGAAACGGAGATAAAATAGTTGTGGCACTTCAAAATGTCCACAGTTGTCCTGTGGAAGTCAAAATTGTCCAATTATCCTGAAAGCCTAAGCGCTCAACAGGTTACGGTTTTTTGCCTCATCCAACTGCGATTTTCAGGATTATGTACCGAATTTTCATAGCCGGTTGTATCTGGCGGTTCGATTACATTATTTTGAAACAAACCATCAATCAGGAGATTCATCATGCACTATCTTCTATTAATCTGCATTACTCTTGCAGTTGCGGGGTGTGGAAGTCAATCGACAAAAATCAAGCTTCATGAGGAGGATCTCTCAAAAGTAGTGTATTCTGAAGGAAGCGGCGATTCCTATGAGGATCCGGTTGTAATATCGGGTGTCCAGACCCAGAGTGAGGGTGTTCAGGCCGAGTATAATTTTATCAGCAGTAAATATGGCCTGAGATATAAAGACTGGTCGGTTGTGGGACAAACAAAAATTCATGAGAAAGGTAAAGTTTTTGATGTCATAGAGATCCGGCTCGGGTCGGATTCTGACCGGAGAATTTACTATTTTGAAGTGAAAACATTTCCACCGAAGAAAAGTAACGGAGATAACTGATGGTTACTGCTATTGTGTTATTAAAAGTAAAAAGGGATCTGGTAAATTCAATCGCATCAAACCTCTCGGAACTGAATGGAGTGACTGAAGTCTATTCGGTTGCAGGCAGATATGATCTTGCGGTGATAATCAGAGTCAAAGACAATGAAGAACTTGCGGAAATTGTAACAAACAGGATGCTTAAAACCGAAGGGATTACAGATTCCGAAACGCTTATCACTTTCAGAGTTTATTCCAGACACGATCTTGAAAG
>CAYLVN010000025.1:15567-16452 GCA_964387115.1 uncultured Fibrobacter sp. | reverse complement strand
TGACTTCCGAAGAAGGCATTTAACGAGTTAAGTCACTCTTTCACCCCTGAGGTGAAATTGGAACACTGGATTCAGGCACTAAGTCATCTCTGGGGTGGGTATGCACTACCCTCTTCTGCCATTTTCTACCTTCATCATACTACTCCTCCATTCCGCCGAAAAACGAATTCCATCTTCATCTACCTATCTCAACTATCCCCCTGTTTCCCGTCCTTCGACTCCATGACAATTCGAAACGGTTTCTCGCCGAATATCTCTTCGTATTTACCTACAAAAACAACGCCCTCAAAACTAATCAGCAATAATATTTTTTTATTAAACACCACTTCATTTCTAATTATTTGATTTTCAGTCAGTTATGTTTCTTAAACATTATGCTTATTCAAACCTGACTAAACATTTCAATAGCAGAGCGGGAAAATATGACTATATTATCTAATGTAGTTAACTGGGAAAAACGCAGCACTCCATTGATGAAATACCAGTAGGGTGTCCTGAAAACTTTTATTCCTGTTCAGTTGGATAATAACAGATCCGGAAGATGATATTCTCTATACATATATAGTTCCTGGATAAAGGAGATCTCTATGTGGTGGCCACTTAATCGTATAAAATGGGAAATATCTGTGGTTGCTTTTGCATTTCTAATTCCATTTTCATCCTCGATTGCCGCACCGCACGAAGGGGAACAGTTCTCTTTGAGACAGCCAGATGGAACAACTGTACCGGTACTTGTTTGGGGTGATGAATTTCACCAGGATGTAGAGAGTCCCGATGGTTATACGCTTGTACGGGACAAAGATGGTTGGATCTGTTATGCCATCCTTTCCGCCGATGAAAATGAGTACATCTCAAGTGGCATCAGATATAATCCACAGGGACATG
>CAYLVN010000025.1:0-15557 GCA_964387115.1 uncultured Fibrobacter sp. | reverse complement strand
CCATCATTGAAAAAGAAGATGCGGATACGCCTGGAATCAATCCACAAAAAGCAACGTAAAAACAGAGAAATACTTGGCTACATGAAGCTTATCGAGCCCGAACCTCAACAATCACCCCTGTACTCACCATCCCCTCTTGATGAGGGGGTAGAAGCTGCCGAGCCCAAAAGAGTTACAGGGCTGACAATTCTTATTGACTTTCCCGATGTAAAATCGACTACCACCAGAGAAGCAATAGTGAATTTCTGTAATCAACAGGGTTATACCGAAAACGGCAACAATGGCTCTGCCTACGATTATTTCCGTGATGTATCAAACGGCCAGATGCTCTATACCAATGTTGTCACACAATTCATCACTGCCGACAATGCCAAATCCTACTATGACAGGGGTGAAGGTTACGGCTATGTCCAGGAACTGCTTAACAATATTCTTAACAAACTAAAAAACCAGGGCTTTGACATGAGCCAGGTGACAACTTCAAACAATCGTGTCGTTGCACTTAATGTCTTCTATGCCGGATCAGCATCAGCAGGATGGGCCAATGGACTCTGGCCTCATGCCGGGACCTACAGGGGCGGTGTCACAATTAACGGGATCGGTTTCTCAAGCTACCAGCTTGCGAGTTTAGGTTCAAGCCCCAAACTGGGGACATTTGTTCATGAAAACGGCCACATGCTAATGCACTGGGCCGACCTTTACTCCTACGAGGATCATTCAAACGGCGTAGGCAGATGGTGCGTGATGAACACGATCAACCCCGCCACAAACCCCCAGCAGCCAAACCCTTATTTCAGAAAACTCTCAGGCTGGATCACAACTACCGACATCACAGGAAATGCCAGGGGAACTGTTTACGAACACACAGCAAACAGCCACAGCGCTTATACATATGTAAGAAATGCAAAGGAGTTTTATGTAATTGAGGCGCGCAGGCGTGATGGCCGAAGCTCAGGGCTTCCGGGAGACGGGCTTTTAGTTTGGCATGTGCACACTGACGGACGCAACACCGATCCAGGCAAAGGATTTCCACTGGTTGCGCTGGTGCAGGCTGATGGGAAAAGAGATATGGAAAGGCTAATTAACAGCGGCGACGCGGGCGATCCTTTCCGCCTCAATTACAACACCCGATTTAACGGCCTTACAAACCCGGCGGCAAAATGGCACGACGGGGTCGGGGCAGGAATCGATCTCGCCGAAATCAGTGCCTCCGGCCAGGTAATGACATTTAAAATCGGTCCGGATGCTGAAGTTGTCAGTTACAATCTCTCTGTAGTAAATGGAAGCGGCAGTGGGAAATATTCTCCTGGTGAAACAGTGGCCATAAGTGCCCCAGAGACTGGAACCGGTGGATCGTTTTTGCGCTGGTCAAGTTCAACACTCTCACCTGTCCAGACTTACAGCCGTTCAACAACCATTGTGATGGGTAACGGTGATGCCACTGTTACAGCATACTATGCAACCCCGGGGACAATTCCGGGAACAATCCAGGCTGAACAGCTCGGCTACCAGCAGAACACCTCCACCAGTAACGCGACAGATTCAGGAGGTGGCCAATATGTCAATTTTTCGGCAACGGGTGCTTTTATAGAATTTGTAGTCGATGTACAGACTGAAGATACATCTGTTCTTTCCTATCGCATCTCTTCCAGTTCCAATGCCGTCATTAAAGTTCTCAACATGAGTAGCAATACACTGATTGATTCAGTGACTGTTACAAGTACCGGATCATCTCAGAGCTGGAAAACTGTTAATGGAAACCGTGTCGCACTCACCCCCGGGAGGCAGATCTGGCGGCTCGAATCATCAAGCGGATCATTTAACATCAACTGGCTCCTATCCAGAGAACTCTTTACGCTTACAGTACAGAACGGTACCGGAAGCGGCTCTTATGCTGCGGGTACGAGTGTACCGATGAGGGCGGATTCGGAAGCCGGCAACTTTTTGCGCTGGTCAAGTTCATCTCAAGCTGTAGATCAGCCCTATTCTTCCATCTCAAGTATTATAATGGATAGTACTGATATCACAATTACGGCTCATTTCTCTACTCTTTTCACTTTACCTGAAGTCATAGAAGCGGAAAGCGCCGGGTACATTCAGGGAATTACCACAGCCATAAGTAACGATGAGGGTGGCGGGGAAATACTCCAGATAGGAAATCCTGTTGCTTTTGCGGAGTATCTGGTGAAAGCACCGGTTGCCGGTGTCTACGGTCTCTCCTTCCGTCTGGCCTCCGCTGAAGGAGCAAGGCTTGTGCTGAAAGAGATGAAGAAAAACATTATTCTTGACACAATCGATGTTCCACCGACAGGTGGCCCTCAGAACTGGCTCAGCGTTGAGGGCAGGCAGATTACATCAGATACTGCGATTGCAGTCTGGCGTATTGAATCAGTCTCAGGAAGCTGCAATTTCAACCGTTTTACAGTGAGTGCCACCGGATCACTTCTGGTGGTAAACGGGAGCGGATCAGGAGTTTACACAATCGGAACAGTGGTACAGATACAGGCTGCAGCACCAGCGGAACAGTGGAAATATTTCACAGGCTGGAGCTCAGATGCATCAACTCTGCTGTCAGTTTCCGATCCCTCTCAGCCACTTACCACAGTGACTGTTGGTGACATTCCGATTACAGTAACAGCCACCTATACCGACTCCCCCACTGTGGGAATTGTGATGCCGACTGGAACCGGGAATGTGGTAACTGTAAATGATACTTTTTTCTTTGATAATGGCGGGAACTATTACGGATACAGCAATAATTTTTCCGGAGAGATTACCTTCAACCCTGCCACCGAAGGCCAGGGTATTGTGATGAACTTTGAACTGTTTTCTTTGAGTTTACCGGATGATATGGCTGCCGACTCATTTTATGTTTATTCCGGAAGCGGTGACAACAAAGTACTTCTTGACATCTTCAATGGTGCCGCACTGCCGCAGCAGATTCGCTCAAGCAGTCCGGACGGCCGGATTACGGTACACTTTGTCAGTAATGGAGCTGACAGCGGTGCCGGATGGAAAATACATCTGACATCGGAAAATCTCCTCGCTGTTTCATTTCCGAACCGCATTCCTCTGACCTTCGGTTTTGAAGCCGTAAGAAATGGAACCCTCAATTTCCAGTTGCCGCGAACTGAGCATGTGAATATAAAGCTTTACGACATGCGCGGAAGGATGGTAGCGGTACTTTGTGACGCAAGGAAACTTCCAGGCTTCTATAAAATCGGTCTGTCAGGGTCAAAGGGATCGAAGCTCAGCAGAGGATTCTATGCAGCCACTCTGATTGCGGGAAATTACAGGAAAAACATCGCTGTTCATTACAGATAAGGGAAGCCTGCAAGAGGCAATAAATAAAGATTTTCAGCCTGAATAGTCGCTGAAGATAAAACGGCCCCGGCCTTTACCGGGCCGGAGCCGTATGATCAGGAAAGTCCGGCTGTTCGCCTTCCTTTTTAGCGAATCTCACCAGAGGTTCCCCTTAATTGACTACTAATAGAGCACCTCCCTTCTTCCAGGGTCGTTTAGAACTGACTGCTCCCCCTGATAGAGACAGTCAGAGGTCATTGTGCTGAATTATATATTCGTACTCAACAGGATTATTATTGCAGGATTCTTTCTTTTCGGATAATTTTTATCCGATTGTTTTTTATGGTACCACGACTGAAATGATGGTATAAATTTAGTACTTTCAATCAGGTTCCATAATCAAGATGATATTCAAAACAAATGAGCCAGAGTTCAACGGATCTCAAGAAGACTAATACCGGGAAAAGCCTCCAGACTGTAAAAAAGAGAGATTTGTGCTACATACCTGCTCTGGACGGGGTAAGGGTGATCGCAATCCTGGGGGTTTTAGTCTGGCACTATCTCCCGGACTATTATTTCATTAAAAAAGTTGCTCCAATGGGGAGACTTGGTGTAGTGCTCTTTTTTGTCCTTAGCGGATTTCTTATTACCAGAATTCTCCTTGACGCTAAAGAGAGAGCCAGCCTGGATAAAACACCTTCACTCTGGATAGTACGGAATTTTTATATCCGACGATTCCTCAGGATATTTCCCGCCTATTACGCTTTTATACTCGTTGCTGCGATTCTTTCGGGAGATGTCAGGCAGCACATACTATGGTACATAACATATTCGGCAAACTATATGTACTGGGTCAATCTCAAGATGTCGGGGGTTTTGTTTCATATCTGGAGTCTGTGCGTTGAAGAACAATTTTACCTGTTCTGGCCTTTTGTGATCATTTTTCTTCCATTGACGAAAGCAGTCCGGGTAATGATAATTCTGATTGCGGCCAGTTTCTGTTTCAAGATGTACGGAACCTGGAATATGATGGATGGCTACATGATCTACAATTCTCTTCCCGGAAATCTTGATCATCTTGTCACCGGGGCACTTTTCGCTGTGTTCTACAGCTATTACAAAAGCAACCGTCTGGCTTCAGGTTTATTTCATCTACTGGGGATATCCGGATCTCTGATGTTCGTTATTTTCAACATTCTGCCACACATGGGAATCGGCGGACACACCTTTAACGTGATAAACGGCTCTCTGGGTGAGCTTTCCTCTTCACTGGCGTTTGTATATTTCATATACATTGTTATCGAACGCAAAGCCTGTATCCACATTATTCTCAACCTGAAAGCAATCCGGTACACAGGGAAAGTCACTTACGGTCTTTATCTTTACCACCTCGTTGCCATAAGTGCATTCAGATATTTCTTCCCTGTCTTTGACAGTGGATTAAACAGCACACAGCATTTTTTCCTTTATTGCGTTTTTTCACTCTTTCTGGCAATTGTATCATGGGAGCTGTATGAGAAACCGATCAACAACCTCAAAAAGTATTTTTTGTATCAAAAGTCCGGTAATGGCAGGGTGTGAATAAAGAGCGTTCTATTGCACCAGCCTGATGAAAAGCGTTATTTTGGAAAAAATTACATACAGATTGAAAACACAATAACTTTTTCAAAGGAACCCTGATGAAGAAAACACTCACTTCCGCAATTCTATTACCTGTAGTTTTCTGGATGGCTGCAGCTCAGGAACAGAAGACTCCTGACTATCCCCAGGTTTCAATATCGACTACCAAAGGAGAGATTGTTGTTGAACTCAAACCGGACAAGGCCCCTGTGACAGTTGAGAACTTTCTTGAATATGTCAAGTCTGGATTTTATGACAACACGATCTTTCACAGGGTGATTAAAGGATTTATGATTCAGGGGGGCGGCCTCACTGCGGATTTAAACAAGAAGAAAACCCGTGATCCGATCCAGAATGAAGCAGACAACAGGCTCTCAAACCGCAAGTACACAATAGCCATGGCCCGGACAAATGATCCTCATTCCGCAACCGCACAATTTTTTATCAATACTGCAAGTAACTCTCCGCTTGATTTTAAAAACAAATCTCAGGCAGGATGGGGATACTGCGTATTTGGCAGAGTTGTAAAAGGCACGGAGGTTGTAGATGCCATTGAGAACGTCAAGACATCGGGTAACGGTATGATGAATGATGTGCCTGTGGAACCGATTGTGATCAAAAAAGCAACATTGCTTGACTCTGATCAGAGAGTAAAATTCGATTAAAGAGGACCCCTGAAATTAAACCGGGAACCGCTCCAGGCAGTTCCCGGTTTGTACTTATAACCCACATCCATTCAGTCAGACTCACTAAGACAGCACAGCTGAAACAACTGCCAGGTCAATGCCTTATATACATGATATTTTTCGTCACCCCCAAACCACCGGTGGTTATCCTGAGCAGATAATTGCCATTCTTCAGATTCTGCAGAGGAAAAACAGTCTGTCTGGAATTTTCAGCGGTTTTTGCAGACAGCTCCATAACCTTCTGACCATCAAGAGAAAATATCTCAGCTCTGATAAATGAGTTTGAACCCGATGTATAGATATCTATTCTTCCGGGTCTGATTTTTATAACCGGTTTTCCAAAGGAATTGTGTCTATTTACAATTGAAGTGTGCCCTTCGATTTCCAGCCGGTCTATATTTGGCCCTCCATCAGAAGCATTTGAGCGGAGAATTATAGTATTTACGCCCTGAATAAGTGTAAGGGCAACCTTTTTCTGTTCCCATGTTGTCCAGGCCCCGGTTGTCTCAAATACCATGGATTTAATTTTCTCTTCTCCGTTTACAATTACCGTAAAGCTCCTTGCTGCAGCAGAGCCGTTTGCATAGACCAGTGTCACCATTTTTTCACCACCATTATCAACATAAACCGGAATTTCAATCGATGATCCGGCTTCATTATTGACATTTGCATAGCCGGTGCCTGAAAATCCGCTGTTTACAGATTCTGAGACTCCCCCGTTTATGACCGCATTCTCTGCTTCGTAAAGATACTTGTTGATTGGTGTAAACCGGGCGGTTAAACTTAAATTCCTGTCTAAAGACGATACGGCATATTCGTCCTCAGTGCCGGTGTGATCCCCGGCCCAGCCCGCAAACTGCCATCCGGCAGCCGGTACCGCCGTAAAACTGACTGCAGCTCCTTCAGCCAGTCTCCCTCCCTGAGGCATCTGGGTAACTGAACCATTACCTGACACAAGAGTATTAATTGTATAATAGATTCTGTTATCTGGAAGGAAGAATGCTTCTATCGTTTTATTTGAATTCATAGTTAAAGAGATCGGATTATCACTGCCTGAGATATCTCCTCCCCAGTGATCGAACAAAAAACCCTCGGCTGCATTCGCAGTCAGAGTTACCTTTGTATTCGCTGTAAAGCTTCCATTTGCAGGCGATATGGTTCCCTCTCCTGATGAAACAGATGATGTCAGATTAAATACCTGTGTACCACCCTGGAACAATGCTGTACAGGTGATATCACTGCCACTCATGGTAAATGTAAATATTTTTCCTGTTGTTTCAGCTTTCCCGGCATCATTGATCCATTTCTGAAAAACCTCCCCGGAATTCGGCCTGACTTTAACAGTTATGGATACATCCTGCGGAAAAGTATTATCGCTTTCAGTGATCATCCCGACATTTGCTTTATTTGACAACACTTTCACTTTATAGAGAGGCTTCAACACCGCGGCCAGTTTTGCCATATCAGAATTGGACTGCAGCTCCTTTATACCCTCACATACAAACTTTGCCATGAAATTTGCGCCCATTTCCTGAAAATGTGTCCCGTCCGATGAACCATCAGGAAAATTAGGGTACTCTCCCGGGTCAAGCCCCAGATAGATGAATTTTGAACAATATGTTGCCCCCATTCTCTTCTGCAGCGCAACCGACTTCTTCTCCAGATCTATAAAGGGCACGTTGAGTTCATTGGCTACATTAATCATCGCCCCCCGGTAATTGTTTGCGCCCTCACAGAACACCTCCCTGACCGCAGACCCGTTCCAGGCATTCATGTTCATAGGGCTGACCAGCACAGGAATTGCGCCCTTTGCACGGGATTCTTTGACATATAATCGCAAATACTCCTTATACTTTGTGGTGTCAGTATATCTCTCGGGTTTGTTATAATCCCGGTCGTTATGGCCGAACTGTATAAACACATACTCACCAGTCTGCAACGTCGGTACAATTCCTGCCCAGCGGCCCTCTTCATAGAAACTTCTGGTACTGCGCCCGCCAATTGCCGCATTGTTAATTGTAACAGTCCCATTCTTAAATAATTTCCCTATTACCTGTCCCCAGCCTGCCTGGGGATACTTCGATGCGGCATAGTTGCAGACAGTAGAATCACCTATAATGGTTATCCTGAAAGAGGTCTGTGCCCAGATAATTGTCGATACTACAGAGAGAATCGCCACAAATATCAGACATTTTGCCCCGGCGCTCCTGCTTCTGCGACTCTTTTCAAAAGATATTCTCATCGTTTCATCCTTTTTATTGATCAGATCGTTTTATTTTCACTGAACATACACTTCTTTTATCTTTTTACATCCTATTGAACAAATATGAATCTCTGCAGATTGCTGAAGTTATCCGGCGCTGTTACACGCATCAGGTAATTTCCGTGCTTCAGATTATCAATCCGGAGTAAAGCTCTGGAATCAGCGGACAGCTTTACGGTTCTGCTTAAGACCTTTTGACCGTTGAGATTCAGTATCTCTACCTTAAAAGAGGATTCCGGTCTCCCTGAAGTGATCTCAAGACTTCCGGATCTATACCGGAATGCCGGTCCTGCAGATGAACATTTCTTTGCAGATACAGATGTCTCTGCGGCTATTTCAAGTTTATCGATATTGGGCCCGCCATCAGCGGTATTTGATGTAAGAGTGATGGTGTTTATCCCCTGTTCCAATAAAAGAGTGATCTCTTTCTGTTTCCAGGTTGTCCAGGCACCGGTTGCCTCAAAAGTCTGGGAACCGATAACCTCACGGCCATTTACGCTTATAGTAAAGCTCCTTGAAACAGCCGATCCATTAGCCCAGGTAAGAGTAACTTTTTTCTCTCCGCCATTTGCCACATAAACCATGATCTCTATCGATGATCCCGCTTCATTATTTACATTGGCATACCCGGTACCTGAAAAACCGGCGTTTACGCTCTCTGAAACGCCACTTTTAATAACCGCGTATTCTGCTTCGTAAACAGAAGGATCAATCGGAATAAACCGGGAGGTTAAACTGATATCCTTATCCAATGATGATATCACATACTCGCTGTCTTTACCTGTATGATCACCGCTCCAGCCGTCAAATTTCCAGCCCTGAGCCGCAACAGCAGTGAAACTGACCCGTGCCCCTTCAGCTATCCTTGTTCCCTCCGGTGACTGATTGACAGACCCTGCACCCGACACCTGTGTATTTACAGTATAGTAGGTATTATTGTCCACGATAAAAAAGGCCGTTACAGTTTTATTACCTGTCATTGTTATAGTAGCAGGATTGCTGTTACCGGAAAGATCTCCTCCCCAGTGATCAAACATATAACCGGCTGCGGCAGTTGCAGTCAGCTTTACAGATTCATTGTCGTAAAAACTCCCGCCTGAAGGTGTAATGGTTCCTTCACCTGAGGATACCGATGTGGTCAGGGTACGATCACCGACAGGCAGCTGCTTTCCATCTGTTGTAAACGGTGATGCTGGCAGTCCCTCTTTATTAAAAAGCGTCAGAGCCGGCTTGTTTGACCACCCATACCGTACCCGTGCAGGTTCAGAAACTGATGGACTGCTGACAATTACAGTGTCACCGCTGATTGTCGCCGTAGCCCAGATATAGTCCCCGGTTGCAGGGGCAATTGCAAAACCGGAAAGAGATGATCCCCGTACTGTCAAGCCGCCACCGGTATGCCGGAAAATCAGCTTGATTTTGTTACCATCGATAATTTTGGAAGAATAGAGTGGACCGGAATAAACCAGTGAACTTTGACCATAAAGGAGTGCTTTGGCCGGAAGCGCAAGTCTTCTGCCGGCTTCAGGCTTATCCGGATAGTGCCAGTCACCGGATGCGTAATCACAATTCACTGTCATGGCAGTATTTGGAAGCTCCAGAGCGAGCCTCTGCCCCTCCCTTACCTGCGCTACATAACTTAGATCATTCGGACCCGGTGTTCCCGATGTTCCTGACAACTGCCCGAAATAAAAAGGAAAATCCCCCTGGCCCCAGGCGGCCCGCCACCCTTTGATAATAAGCTTAAACCGATCACCGTAAAGAGGAGAATCACCCGCGTTGCAGTTATTTTCCCCCTGTATCCAGACGGTTCCCTTTATGCCATACCCCGCCGCAGGTGCTACCCAGGTGTTCCAACAGCCGCCCCGATCCGTGTTTGTAATATCCGGGTTTGCTGCCAGCGTAGCCGGATCCATCCACTGGGTGACAGTGGTTCCGCCTACCGCAGTAACAACGAGCCCCACTGCCACCCCGGTGGTCTTTTGAATCTCTTTCCCGAAAAAATACCCGGTAGCCGAGAGATTGGGAGCAGTTGACGGCGATACCACAAGCCAGGGATTCGTGCCGCCGGTACTTTGCCCCGGCTGACGCATTGTACAATACCTGAGAAGCGGGACATTCGCGTTCTTGATTGTATCTGCAAGGTTAGGATAAAAGCTCAATCGTGTGTCCATATTAGACTGCCCGGCAACCTGCCATACCTCGCCCACATAAACATTGGAGAGCGTGACAGTGTTGTTTCCCTTTATTGTAAGAGTATACGGCCCACCTTCAATCATGGGATCGAGCATTACTTTCCAGGTACCATTACTGCCTGTTGTGGTTGATTTGCTCTGGCCGTTTATTGAGACTGTTACAGCTTCTCCAGAAGCAGCCTTTCCCCACACCGGTGCCGCAATTTTTCTCTGCAGAACCATATTGCTTGAAAACAACCCGTTAACAGAGACATTTGCAGTAACCGCCATAGCCGCAAAAGCAATGCACAGTGAAGAAACATGAACTATTCGTGAAAACATCTATTCCTCCGATTCTATTATTTACATTCTTAAATATCGAAACGCAATGTCAATTCGCTGTTTATTTATCTGAATTTTACAAGTTTATCATCGATGCTTTGATTTATAAAACTTAGTTTGATCCACTCTGCACTGAGAGCCCTGCTGCAAATTCTTACTTCATCAATATAACCTTTGAAAAAACCACTCTCGCTTGTTGTAACTCTGTTACCAATACAGAGCGGCTCAGTAAGAACGCGCTTCCTTATTCCCCCATAGACAGTTGTTGTGCTGTCTACACAGACGCCATCAACATACAGATACTGTTCCTCACCATTCCTTACAGCAGTAAGAAAGTGCCACTCACGGGAAGTTACCGGCGCGCTGTTACTGTTCCATGCATCTTCAACACTATATTCATAGGACTCCACAAGATTGGATTCACTTACCTGCAAACCGTACAACTGGTTGCTTTTAGAGACAATTTCCTGATACCTGCTATCAAGTGTATCAATGTATACCCAGGCGCTGATTGTATAAATCCCGTTCTCAGGAAAATTCAGTTTACTGTCTGCAGTTGACGGCATCGTTATATAGTTTGATATGCCATCAAAATTCCGGGCTTTACCTATTCGGCCCGTTACGCGCTGTTCATCAGCACCAGAGAAAATTCCGGAAAAACTGTTGGCTGTAGCATCTTTGAGCGTGTCACCTTCCGGCTCTGAAAAATGCCAGACACCCTGAAATCCCGATGCAGTATCAAAGACATCCCAGCTTCCTTCCCTGCCGTTTAAATTCTGTCCCCAGTGCATGTTTACATACTGCGTATCCTGACTGCCGTAAACAGTGTCAATAAGCACCCAGACAGCCGCCTCCATTTCACCGGAATTAAAGTATTCTATTTCATGAGGCAACAGGACATTGTCCTTCCCTGTAAAATAAAGATCACCGCCATTTTCACGGGCCGAACTAAAATCGAAGTTTTCCCGGTTCAGGTGGATCAGTACCGGAAAATCGTACAGGTTATCGCTTATAGCCGCACCTGCGGCAGACATATCAAGGATGAGTCTTTTTGAGACGGCCTTCACGGTTCCATCATCCGACATTTTACACTCTACGAAAGTTGTCTCACCGGATGTCATATAAACACTGTCAACTACTGAAACCGTTCCATTTGCGGGTTGAGTGGCAATCAGAAGGAAGGTACCGGAAGGGATATCCTGTAATGAAAAACTGCCGGTTTTCATATTTACAACGGCAATTCTGTCAAGCCCCGATATCTGCAGACGCACCTCTGAAGCCGTATCTGCAATGTCAAGCAGCTTCCCGCTGGCCGTTCCTGAGGGCTCCAATGTGCTCAGTGGAAGTCTGACGATCTTTTGATCTGCAGTAATTTCACATCTTATAACCGATGTATTTCTATGACCATCATTGATTTCTATCATGTATTCGCCCGACAAAACTCCATCTATCTGAAAGTAGCCGGAATCATCAACAACCGTTTCCGGGACACGGTTATTCTGATCCTTTACTGACATACATAAATAATTCCGGGGATGAATGTAAACCGATGCACCGACAGGGATGGAATCAAGCTTCTCATACCTGACACTTCCGACAATCTTCGCCTCTCCCTCATGGCCTATTCCACCAGCGATCTGGTTGCCACACCTTATAAAAAGAAAGCATAACAGTGGAAGCAGACAAATTAGTGTTGATTTGTGCAGGCTCACTTTTTTCCCCAGCTTCCCTGCGGAGTATCCGGTCTGGAGACCGGGAAAATCTGGATATTCATGTGAAATGCCCGATCCGGGTTCTGATCACTCTGAGCCATGGAGATGATTTTGTTCCGGAACGCCCTGGTTTCATCCTTGATCTTTTGAAACACCTCACCAGAAACAGAAAAACCTGTCCATGAGATCACCCGCTCTTCTCTGGATAAATTTACCAGAGCGTCTTTCGCTCTCTCCATCATTTTTTCGGCATAGGAACTCAAAACAAGCTCACGTCCTTCAGCATAAGCACTGATACCGGAAAAACGGCAATCATACCCCCCATCACATCTTCTTTTTATAAAACCGAGCTTCTCAAGGAGCTTTACAGCTTTCTGTGCTTCACGCGCAGTAATTGGCGGCTCAACTAATCGTGCCAACCGGCTGTAATCACCGTCAAACTTGTAGAATGAAAGAATATCATGAATAACCGCATAATACCATTTCTGATAATACTCGTATTGGTCGGTTGTCAGAAGATTCGTACTATCCTTTTTAAAGCTGATGAGACTGTCCAGAAGAGCCTGTTTATTGGTTGCCTTCTTTTCCTGGTTAAAGCTCACAAGTAACTCAAAGTAGGCCCTTTCCTTTTTTTTCAGCTTGAGAAGCCTGGCAAATCCGGCTACACGCTCTGCTGACAAATTCGCCTTCCCTTTTAAAACCATGGTTATGTGAGCAGGTGAGTTAAAACCGACACAGGCAGCAATAGCACGATATGAAAGAGGCTTTTCTGATAATGCCTGAGCCGCATACCAATCTTTGATAAAAAGCCTGTAATCGAGATAGGAATAGATAGAATCCATAGTTTTCACATTGAATAATATAAGGACAAACAGTTTCGATGTCAACAAACAATCTGTTAAAGAAAATTATCTACTTTGACTGTTTATTTATTGGATTCTTTTATTTATCACGTTGATTTTTATTTAGTTACACACTTTTAAATGTTAATATCTTATAGCATTTTGATATAATTTTATACTTGTGCCAACCGGGGTTTTGATTTATTGGCTTGAAAGGCCTTGATAAAGAGGGCACGACTGCAGATTTCCTCAGTTGTCATTTTCGTACACTGCATTTCCCATGCACTCTGCAGGGATATCGATCAAATGCTGTGATTCTAAATATCTCTCTGTGCAGTAGATAGAGCAAACGTAGTTGATGTTCGTGTATTTGAAGCGACAAATTCATACTCTATGCTATCAAGATATTGCTGAAAAGGAGGAACGTAAAATATCGTATCGTAATATCTTTTTTGTCGATGGGTAATCAGTGGCAACCCAATGCGGGTTCTGTATGATTTTCAGGGTGCCGTCCCAGTTATTTTGTATCGTCAAATAGAACCTTACTCTCTGTACTCCGTAATCATCGTTCAAATAATAACTACAAAGAAGAAAAAATGGAATAGTGAGAGCTATACTAATTTTTATTCTGCTCATTTGAACCACCTTGTCACTCTGTCAAAAACGTCCTTCACCCAGACCGTTGTCTGCGGTTTTCCAATTGAGTCAAGAAGGTCATCGCATTTACATTGTATAACTCAAAAAAATCATTCTTAGCCATCTTCACTTAGAACGCGTTTATTCCTTGCTCCCCTTAAAAGAGGTATACAGTTTTTTTTGATTTCCTAGTGCAGTTAGTAAATTATACTATTCACACCTTGATAGCAGATTGCTGATCCCATTCAAAACGATCAGTATACCCATTTTTTCACATACAAAAAGGCGGTTCAGATGCGTTCCTTTTACCTCATAATTTCAGTTTTTTGCATTAACCCTGATTTTTTCAGGTTGTGGTGACAAGGGTAATAGTACAGAAGGGAAGAAAAATAAGGATGAGATATCAAGCCCGATCAATAATGCAATTACATCTGATTTCGTTATAAATTCTTTCGATATTGCCAGAACAAGAGCGGCAAGCAGTTACCTGACAGGGGTTGCAGAAATTGAATATACAGGTAGTGAACCCTTGAAGTATGTTGAGGTTTATGTCACCTATCGGAATATAGCCGGAAAGGTTCTTTACAGAGATTCTACTTTCCTTAGAAACGAAACAACAGTTTGTTTCTCAGAACCACCCACATCATACTATGATAATGCCTTTGTTTCTCCGGATAATCCTATTGCATACTATATATTGATCGATGAATTATCATTCAATCCATCAGATATCGCCAAAACAGAATTTGAATTTAATGGTGACAAATTCACACCGTTTGATCCGGTGTCAACGGTAGCGCTTTCCGGGAAACCTTATGAAAACAGTGGCTACCTGCATCAGAATTTCACGAATAATGGTGATGAGATCGTAGATGTTGGATCCACTATTTTTATTTTCCAGAACAGCAAAGGCGTATCTTATGACTGGACCTATCCTGATGCTTATAAAAAGACCGGCTCAGGATATCTGGAGGGCGATATTATTGAGGGAGATTCTGAAGGCCGCTTTTCGACTCGTACTTCCACCCCGGATTTTGAAGATATTCCATTGTCAATAAAAAAGACTCTTCTGGCCTGGAACCCTGCAACTGTTCTTACCAAAAAAGCAGCATTATCCACAGATGATCCCGACGATCTTAAAAATAGTATAAGGAAAGTTATGGACAGTGCAACTGAAGGCAGTCGCAACAGTCAATAAAAGATTCTCCCCGTCAGGGGATTTAACAAATCGTCTCAGCCAGCAGTTTGCCTCTGCAACTACTGGCTGTGTTCCATCCATTTTACAAGCAATCTGTTTGTCAACTCAACATCATCACACTGAGGTTATCGATGAAAACTTTTTTCATTCCATGCACAGTTCTTCTCTTCATGCTGTTTTCCGGCTGCAATAAAAATCCCCAGTCACTGCAAAAAGACCAGAAGCAGCAGATATCCGACATTAATGCAAAGCTCAGTATCATGGACCGAGAACTTCTGAGTTTATGTTCAGATTCTGTTCTGAGAACCGATGAAGTAGTCGAAAAAATAAAAGAGAAAAAAATGAATGTGCTGTTTGCCAATGATTCCCTGGTAGTATCGGAAATGTATAAAGACGGGCCTGTTTTCATAGTACCGCTCTTTTCCAAACCGCCATCATCAATAGATACACAGGCAATAATTGAAACAGAAGAAGCCTTACCTAAAAGCCTTGAAACATCTAATTCCCCCGAAGGTGAAAAAGTATATCTTCTTGCAGCTCTTGACGGCAAAGGATTTGAAGACTGGACAGGAGATATCAGTAAGATATTCGCAAAACAAAACAGGGGTTACACCATAGATCGCTCAATGGCAACACTTGACAAGCTGGCTTCTGTCAGCGATGCCAGTATTGTTCTGATTTATTCTCACGGGAATAATTTCGGCTCCTCTCATATCCCCTCCAGAAGTTCTGTAATGCAGGAGCTGACCTACTGTGTGTCCTCCAGTGATGAACCTACGAA
>CAYLVN010000024.1:0-16498 GCA_964387115.1 uncultured Fibrobacter sp. | reverse complement strand
GGTTTTATGTTAAAATATGGGAATAAGAATCAAGATTTTTTGGAAGGGGGCGTTCGTTCCCCCTTGCGCATCAGCCTGTGGAGCGAAAGAGGGGGCCCCCTCTTCCAAATGTTCTTCAGATCTGGCCTGTTAAAATCAGTTCAGGTCTTAACAGGCTGGAAAACTTGAGATTGCTTTTTGATAGAGGAAAAATGGTGGTGAACATACGGAATCTTGGCATAATGGTAACATATTGACCGGGTTTCCAGGCATATTTGAGATCACCAAAGATATAGTGAGAGAGTGAACCATTATCCCGTAAGTTATAAGCATTGCTGTATCTGGCTTCGAAAATGAGTTCTCCGGGACCGAGCGGAACTGTTGTACCGGCACCTGTGATAAAACCACGCTGGTCGTAAACCGGTGCAGTGCCGGATTCAAAGAAAGAAGAGGAATCGAGGGGGTTCCGGCTATTTACATTTGAGAGTCGGGCAAAGGCGCCGTAAAGAGATGCTGAAAGAGAGTTTGGGAATTGGTAAGAGAGTGTGAAACCGGCTGAGATTTCGTGATCGGATTTATCTCTTGATGCATTGTAGTTGCGGTTGAAAATGAGCGAAAACTGCGGTGTAAAGGAGAGATTACCGACAGAAACAGGGATGTCAGCCAGGGTCATAACCGCAGCGGGGTTTGATGGATTATTATCTGTAAGGCCATCATCATTGATAAGGTTCTGCCTTCTTGTTTCAATTACGGTAGAGAATAGATCAATTCCCAGATTGAAAGAGTTCTGCAAAAGCTGCATGCCAGCCCTTATTCCCATCAGGGAATTGTTTGTGGCCACAGACCAGCTGATAAAGGCAGCTTCTGAATAGGTTCCGCCGGCAAGTGAGCGCTCGATCAGGTCGAGAGGACCAAAACTTTGGAGGTGGATTTTTCCTGCTGCGAACCTGAAAATACCCGGGTTCCATTGGGCAGAAGCCAGATGAAAGTATGGGACAGAAAATGGGGGATATTTTTTGTCTGAAACAGTAGCGGGGTTGTTTCCAGAGTAGGAGACCATCTCAGTAGAAACCCAGTCGTTGCCGAACTGGAACTGAAGAAGAAAATCGGGTGAGGGATTAATAATTGTACCCCAGTAAAACCCGATTCTGTTGGAATATTCTGAAGCCGAGAGTGTGTATTGAGCGGAATCAGTGACTCTGGTGTAATCGATTCTAAGTCGGTATTGAGCAAGAGCGTAAAAAGTTACTGTTGAATCCTGAGGTTCCACCCGGGCAAATGGAGAGGAGAAAAGAATTGCTGTTATGATCAGTAGTTTTTCCACTACCTTTATGGAAACCAAAAATCATTCCAGAAATCGGCTCTGGACAACACGATAACATTAATTATAGGATATAGAGCAACTATTTAAGTTTTTATTGACAAACATGATGCATCTCTCGCCTGAGATTTCCAAATGAATCAATTTGAATACGGTTTTCTTGCGCTATTTTTCTGTTTTCAGATACTTTATCTGAGATGGCGGGGGTTCTCGCTTATTCAGTCAATTTCCAGTGCTCTCTTTACTCTTCCAGCCTGCTTCATATCAATAGAGATGACCTCTCAGTATCTGACCTGCGATGATTCCTATATATTTTATGAAATGATAAATTTCAGTTCCGGGAAACTTGCGAGCTGGGAAGCATGTGCATTACGGACAACAACAGCTGTAAGCGGGACAGCAATTGTATTAATTGAGAATTTTTTTGGATTAACCAAGGATCTTATTACAGTTCTGGCTAAGGGAATTCATACTTTACTGGGACTTTCAATACTTCTGATCATCACTGAGCAAATCAACAGGCATTATCTGCGTTCTGCCTCTAAAGTAGCTGTATTTGCACTTGTTTTTACCTCCGGTGCACTGCTTCCAGTAGTTAATCTGGCTTTACATACTTTAAACTATGATCTGCTTTCCATGGAGCTGGGGGTTCTGGCACTGATCTGGCTTGGAGCAGGATTGAGAGATGGTGACAAGAGGCTTCTTACAGGAAGTGCCGCCGTATCGGCGTTAGCTGCGCAGGAAAAACTTATAGCATCACCAATACTCTGGATCTGTGTCATACTTGCAACTGTCAAATTCATCGGGATCTATAAAGAGCAGGGAAAAAAATCACTTCAATCACTGTTTCTATCAGCATTGGTTCCCTTCACATGCTCAATCGCATCTCTGCTTGCGACGTATTTACTTGTGATAATAATGAGATTTGATAATGCCCCCGAAGGAGGTGTTTTATCCGCACTATTTCAACCCTACCTGATGTCTTTATGGCCACTAGTGAGAATTTTTATTGATCCGATCGAAACAGCATTTTTGATGAAGAATATTATAAAGGGGTCAAATGCAGGGTTAATAGCGGCAGCATACTGCATTATGGCTTCTTTTATCGGCATAGTTTCATATCTGCTCCTCAGGATGGGGAAATATTTCAAACAAAAAAAGTGGAACAATAAATTCAGATGGTTCTTTTTCAGTAAATTACCATTCATACAATTCTTTATGCTTTTGAGCATGATAATGATTGGAACGGTATCCACTTTTTTTCTGAATGCCTTCTATTCACCACTGGTACCGGTTCAGGAGGGACACTATATCCCTGCACTTACATTTAATGGTATTGCTCTGGCCTATGGTGCGGCAACACTGGTCGGTCATACTATTTTTTCATGCGCCTTCGCATGTGCTACATTTGTAAATGCAATTCCAACTCCGGTAATGGGGATTATAGTGCTGATCGGGGGCCTTAAAATCATTAAACGGAAAGATGAGAAAAATAATAACAAAATTATTTACCTGGATATACTCTCAATATTATCACTTATAATGATTCTATTTTATGGGCTGTTTCAGATACCGTTAATACCCAGATATATGAATCTTTTCTTATTGTTATTTACGGTTACAGGAATCTCCGGAATTTCATTTGTAAATATCAAAGAAAAAACACACAAATATCTTCTCCTGTGTGCCTGGATAGCAGTGTTTGTAATTGAAGTTATTCCATTCCGGCCGGGGCTTGTGACATTCCGGCCTTTATGGTCTAACCTTTCTGAAGAATTCAATAATGATCCCTCTTTCGGCCGCAATCCACCATGGTACACAGGATGGGGTGAGGAGGTGAAGCTGGCAGGAGAGAGAATTCATAACATGTATAAAGACAGTTTGTTATCAGGAGAAAAGATCCGCGTGTTTCACAATTACCCGGGTTCCTGGATCAGAAATCCTGAAGAAATTGAACTGGTGCATATGGTACCCGGATTTGACAGTTATGAATACGGGGACAGGTGCTTTTATCTGTTTACAAGGGCAGGCGTTTCATTTTCCAATATCCCGTTTCCGTATAATATACAGCCAATATTTACAATTGATGATCGCGGATTTGTCAAGGTATGGGTTTTCAGAGCAAAAGATATAAGAGAGGCAGGAATAAAATTCGCTCCGAATGTGCCGGACAGTAAGTGAATACCGCAAGGAACATCATAACGAGGAATTTTACCCTATGAAAGAAACAGATCTGCCATAGAAGCCGGAGAAAAAAAGTAGCCTGAAGAAGCTACTTTTTGAAGGTTTTTTCAAGCGGCTTTTCGTTTTTCCCAGGACTTTGTTTCAAGTGCGGATCTGACATAGTTGATATGAATTTTCTCATCCTGGTAATTTGACAGAAGGACATTCAGGATATCGGGTGGAAAATCCTGCTTTACGGCATCGGAGTAGGCATCATTGGTCATCTTTTCCCCTGTCTCCAACCCCTTCAGTGCGCCCTCAGTTCCACTTATGCTTTGTATAAAGGTTGCCCCGCCCAGAAATAACCCCCTGAGATCGGGACTTCTTGAAGGAGGAGTTTCGCCCAGAGAGGAAATCAAGGTAGATAGATTATCTACATGCCGTAGATGATCATCACGATATTTACTTATCTGGCTGTGGATAGCGGGATCTTTTATGTGATCTAAAGCGGTATCGTACCCTTTGGCAGCATCTATATCGAGCTTCATTAATGATGATAATTTCCGGACTGCATCTTTGTTTTCCATAAAATAGCTCCTTTCTAAAGAGGAGTAATAAGCTAAGATCGGGCCAGAGAATTTAAACCGGAAAATCTCAGTTGGATGAGGCAAAAAATCGTAATATGTGAGTATTAATGGGGGTTCTGTAATACAAAGTCCTACCTGTTTTAAAACCCGGTAGTAAGCGAAAGGGTGCTCATAATCTGCTCGAAAACAGGAAGGAAATTATCGTAAAGATTGGGTTTTGTCCAGAAGGAGATCCGGATATCATAAGTTTCGATATTAAAAAAGAACTCTACAAAACGGTAATCGGATTTGTCGTAAACCCATTTGATCATATAATTTTCAGCTGCATAGAATTCAGTAAGACCCTGATCATTTTCTACATCATCTCCGTTAAGTCTTCTGATATACTCCGCATATTCCCTGGCCGGTTCGTTAAGGTTTACCGCTATACCTCTGGTTCCGTGAAATCCCTCAACAGTGGCCCCTATAAATAAAAGCTCAAGGCCGGATTTCTGAAGCTCCTTTGCAAAAGCCCTGCTCCCACGGTCCATCTCATTTGGATCGGTGTAGATCCGCCAGTTACCACTGTAGTTTAAGATGAAGCGCAGAGGCTTGTTTTCGTAAATCTTGTCTTCAGGATAGTAGTCATCTGGGTAAAACTGTACCATCGCAGGCGCACAGCTCATAAAAAGCAGGCCAGCGATAATCAATGCAGATTTCATCAAATGCTCACTTCAGATGACAGGAAATTCTTACGCCGCTCGTTTATTCGCTCTATAGAGGCACCCAGGGATGCAAGACGAAGATCCATGTGCTGGTATCCTCTGTCAATTTGTTCTATATTGTAAATAGTACTTTTTCCCTCTGCGGCACATGCGGCTATAAGAAGAGCCATTCCTGCCCTGATATCGGGTGAGCTTATGGTGGCGCCGTAAAGAGGAGATGGGCCGACGATTACAGCCCTGTGAGGATCGCAAAGCACAATTTGCGCTCCCATACCGATGAGCTTATCAACAAAAAACAGCCTCGACTCAAACATCTTTTCATGAATCAGACAGGTCCCTTCACATTGAGTGGCTGTGACAAGCAGTATTGACATAAGGTCAGTAGGAAAACCGGGCCAGGGACTGTCCTCTACCCTGGGAATCGCGCCGCCCAGGTCTTTCCTTATTTTCATCGGCTGTTTATCGGGTACAAAAATAGTTCTCTTTTCAGCATCAGTCTGTACTTCAACACCAATTCTTTCAAACTGAAACAGAATCATTCGCATAACTGAAAGATCGATTCCGGTGATATTCAGCGGTGATCTGGTGGCTGCAGCCAAACCGATAAAAGAGCCGGCCTCTATATAGTCGCTCCCGATTTCATGATCAGCGGACCCGAAACTCTCTGTGCCATGAACTTTAAGCACGTTTGAGCCTGTGCCCTCAATCTTTACACCCAGCTTTTCAAGAAACCTGCAGAGCCCCTGAACATGCGGCTCAGATGCAGCATTACCGATAATCGTGGTTCCCTTTGCCCCCGCTGCGGCAATAAGTGCGTTTTCAGTTCCTGTAACAGAAGCCTCATCTAGGTAAATATCGGCTCCCTTTAAACCATTTGGCGCTTCAAGGATAAAATTGGTCTGCTGGGTCTTGCGCTCGACTCTAAGCTCAGCCCCCAGGGCCTTGAAAACCAGGAAATGTGTATCCATTCTTCGTCTGCCGATCATGTCCCCACCAGGCTGCGTGATAACTGCCTTACCGGTTCTTACAAGAAGAGATGACGCAAAAAGGATAGAAGCCCTGATAGCGCTGGAGAGTTGGAGGGGAAGTTCCGATGAACCGATTCGCGGGGCATCGACTGTGACTTTACCAGAGGATATCGGGGAAACAGTGGCACCAAGAACAGATGCAATTTCAAGCATGTTGCGTACATCACCGATATCCGGAACATTTGTTAAAGAGACCGGCTTTGTACTGAGAAGAGATGCGGCAATAATGGGTAATGCCTCATTTTTATTTCCAGAAACCTTGATTGTTCCGCTAAGTCTGGCTGCGCCTTCAACGATAAAGCAACTCATGATGAAACTCCTGAAGAGACTGAAAGGTAAAAATAGAATATGGTTGGAATGTAACTGGGTACTATTCTATTAAGATATGAGGATTGGTACATGTCAGGTTGTTGTTTTACCCAGGAGATGACTTTTGGATTTAACGTGGTTAAGTTACAGTTTTACCCCTGAGGTGAATTTGTGACCTGAAGTTATGAAATAACCAGACCAGTAGTATACCTTCCTTAAAAGCCGGTTCAATCAGATATAAAAGAGACCCAAGGTGAGATTTAGAAAAATGAAGCCATTAATTTAAATCGATCTATGAATTATAAAAATCTGCTGATTGAAAATTAAAAAGTAGCCCGTCCCCGGGTAACGTGAGTTATACAGGTGGCGTTAAGTCTCTAATTCACCCCTGAGGTGAATTTGTGACCTGAAGTAATGAAATAACCAGACCAGTAGTATACCCTCCTTAAAAGCTGGTTCAATCGGATTATAAAAGAGACCCAAAATGAGTTTTTTGAAAAATGAAGCTATTAATTTTAATGAAAGTGCAAATTATTGAAATCTGCTGACTGAAAAAAGTAATCCGTCCCCTGTTCTATTTCACTCCAGAGATGACTTAGTGATTAAGTTAACTCACAGCTTCATCCCAGAGATGACTCTGGGATTTAAGTCATTAAGTCATCTCTGGGGAACATCCCCCCTCTTAACCATCTAAATTCTCAATAATTGGCATTTAAATTGCATCCCCCTCTTCATTTCTTTAAAAACGATCCCCCAGCCCCTTCTTAATAGGAGACCCTGAAAAAATGAAATCATTGGGAATCTGCATCGGTGCATCTACTCTCACAGCCGCTATCATTTCCGAAAATGGGAAAATTGAAAGATCTCTGATTAAACCTCATGAAAGCAACCCCCGTCAGGCCTTCTCTTCAATTATCCATGATATCGGATGTTCCGACATAGATTATGGATACATTACAGGCAGAAAATTCCGTAAAAATATTAACCTCCCCTCTATTGCCGAAACCCAGGCTGTTGAATCCACATTAAATCTCCTTCGGACAAACGGATCTATAGAAAACGATTATGGTGCTATCGTTAGTTTGGGTGCTGAAAATTTCGTTCTGTATCTGCTTGATTCAGAACAGAATATTTGTGCTGTTGAAACGGGTAACAAGTGTGCATCAGGTACAGGGGAATTTTTTCTCCAGCAGATTCGAAGAATGAATCTTTCTGTTGAAGATGCGGTTCTTTATGCTAAGGAGGCTCAACCTTATAAGGTTTCAGGCAGATGTTCTGTTTTCTGCAAAAGTGATTGTACCCATGCATTAAATAAGGGAATTCCGGCAAGCAGAGTTACGGCCGGACTTTGTGAAATGATAGCAGAGAAGGTACTTGAGCTGCTGGAGAAGTCCCGTACTGGCAAAATTATTGCCGTAGGGGGACTGACTCGTATCGATGCGATAATGGGTTTAATCAGGAAAAACGGTTATTCTTTATATATACCGGAATGTGCCCTTATCTTTGAGGCTGTCGGGGCAGCCTGGGCTGCAGCAGGAGAAAAAAGGCGGTTTTTTTCATCGGTCGATTATTATGTCTCATCACGCAGGTCCTTTAGTACACATCCTCCTCTTCTGACTCAAGAGCAAAAAGTGACTTTTGAGACGATGGACACAAGCTGCGCAAAAACAGGTGACAAACTGATTATTGGACTTGATGTAGGATCAACAACTACAAAGGCTGTAGCCTTGCGATATTCCGACAATGCTATTGTCGCAAAGACTTATCTCAGGACAAACGGCAATCCGGTTGAAGCTTCAAGAGAGTGCTACAGAAATATTGCGTCTCAACTTCCTGCGCATGTCTCAATATGCGGGTTGGGAACAACCGGGTCTGGAAGGCACATTGCCGGATTGCATGCAGGCACAAGTTTCATTATTAATGAAATAATCGCCCATGCCACAGCTTCGTCATATTTTGATCCAGAGGTGGATACGATATTTGAAATAGGGGGACAGGATGCAAAATACACACACTTTACAAACGGGGTTCCGTCTGATTATGCCATGAATGAGGCATGTTCTGCCGGAACCGGCTCATTTCTGGAAGAAGCTGCAAAAGAATCTCTCAACATCGATTATCGTAAAATACAGGATTATGCCTTGAGTTCGAAAAACCCTCCTGATTTCAGTGATCAATGCGCAACCTTTATCTCCTCCGATATTAAAACTGCTTCACATGAAGGAATCGGCAGGGAAGACATCATGGCAGGGCTGGTTTATTCTATCTGCATGAATTATGTCAACAGGGTAAAAGGACAGCGGCCTGTCGGGAAAAAAGTTTTCATGCAGGGAGGAGTGTGTTACAACAGGGCGGTACCTTTGGCCATGGCCAGTATTATTGGAGTTCCTGTTATTGTGCCGCCTGAACCGGGTCTGATGGGTGCATTCGGTGTTGCCCTTGAAGTCAGCAGGAGGTTAAAAGATGGTGAAGAGCAGGTGAATAGGTATGATCTTCATACTCTTGCATTACGGGAGGTTAGTTATGGGAAAACATTTATCTGTAAGGGTGGAAAAGAAAAGTGTGATAGAAAATGTGAGATCAGCATGCTTCGTATTGAAGGAAAGAGTTTTCCTTTCGGCGGTGCCTGTAATCGTTATTATAACCTGATTGCCAGAAAGGGAATCGATCCGGTAGAATACGATTTCGTTCGATTCCGGAAAGAAACTATTTTTTCGCATGAAAAAAACATTGTTTCACAGGGTCTTACAATTGGTATAAACAATTCTTTCCTGCTGCATTCGCTCTATCCGCTCTATTCATCCTTCTTTACCGGATTGGGACTCCAGGTGATACTCCCTGATAGAATCGATCCCCTGGGAATAAAGAGAAAAAGAGGTTCATTCTGCTTTCCCGGTGAAATTTCTCATGGTGCGTTTTTTAATCTGATTCAAAAAAACCCTGACTATTTATTTATGCCCTCGATTATAGAGCTGCCGGCTGAACAGGGTACTGTTCCCAAAAGGGAGCATCAATGTACATGTATGCTTCTGCAAAGTGAGCCATATTTTCTTAAGAGTGCATTCAGGGAGATAAAACCCCAAATCATAGATCCAGTACTTGATTTCTCAAGAGGGTATGAATCGCAGGTTGAGGAGTTTATTAAAATCGGAAATCATCTGGGATTCAGTACGTCTAAAAGTAAAACTGTTTATCTTGATGCGGTTCATGGAATGAAAGAGAAGATGAAGTTATTGAGTAAAGAGGGAATGAAGGTTCTATCGGAGCTGCGGATGAGAACAGGATCTTTCGGGATAGTGCTTTTTGGAAGATCCTACAATGCTTTTACATCTGATGCTAATATGGGGGTGCCGGAGAAATTTGCTTCACGTGGAATTCCGATTATACCCTGGGAAATGCTCTCCTTCCAGAATCAGAATACAGGGCTTGACATAAACTGGGCTATAGGACGTGATCTTATGAAAGCGGCCCTGTTTACAGCAAAAGAAACATGCCTCTATGGTGTTTACATAAGTAATTTTTCCTGCGGACCCGATTCTTTTCTTCTGGGGTATTTCCGTGAGATCATGGGTGAAAAGCCATCATTGACTCTTGAAATAGACAGTCATACCGCAGATGCGGGGATCAATACACGTATTGATGCATTTCTGGATATTATCGGAAGGTATCGCAATCTCCCGGTCAAAACAGAGACGGCTGAAAAGTTTACACCTGCAAAACTGGAATCTCGAAGGAAAAAACTCTTTTTTATTTGTTCTACAGGAAAAAAACACTCCATTTATGATCCATCTGTGCACCTTCTGCTGCCATCGATGGGCAGGCTGACAAGCGAACTAATGGCGGCCTCATTTGAAGGAGCTGGAATACGTTCTTCGGCTGTGCCGGTTTACGATCAGCAGACCCTTAAAACCGGAAGAGCTAATACCTCCTGTAAAGAATGCCTTCCCTTGATTCTGACAACCGGCGGCCTCTTGAAACATCTTCAGTCCAGAAAAGATGAAGATGAAATGGTTCTCTATTTTATGCCCACATGCTGGGGAAACTGCCGCTTTACTCAATACAGGGTATTTCTTAACAAAATGATAAACAGGAAGAGAATCCCTGATGTTGCCCTTGTATCACTATCAAACGAAAATGGATATGCTGGGTTGAAACTTTCTGACTCACTGAATGTATTGAAATCTATCATTATATCCGACTGTATGGAGGATATCAGGAATGCAATAAGGGTACTTGCCTCAGATCGTGTTTCGGCAGAAAAGGTGTTTGAAGAGCAATGGAAAAGAATTCAGATGGTTTTCCGGGAAAGGAAAACAGGCTGCCTGTATAAAGTTGTTGAGAATGTTGCTTATGAACTCTCTTTGATCCCCCTTCGCTACCCTCTTTCTCAGGCGCGTACAGTCTCTTTAATGGGTGAAATATTTGTAAGGCGCGATGATTTCTCCTGTCGGGAGCTTATTGATAAGCTGGCTGCTTCCGATATTGTAGTAAGACGGGCACCGGTTCTTGAATGGATAAGCTATTGTGATTTTAATGTAAAGAATAGAATTTATGAGGCCAGATTTAATCTGTCCAGATTTCTGGAATTTCAGTTAAGGACACAGATACAGAACAGATATGAAACAAAAATAAAGCAGATATTTGCACGATCAGGTTTGTATCATTTTGATAAAATTGATCTCAAGACTGCTATTGACTATGGTAAAACTTTCTTTGATGTTCGATTTACAGGAGAAGCAATTCTTGTGGCCGGTAACTTTTTCAAAGATATTTTACATTCGATTCACGGAGCTATCTCAGTCGGTCCGTTCTCTTGCATGCCAACCCGGATAACCGAGGCTGTCATGGCGCCAAATACAGACAACAAGACAAGACAGAAGATAACAGGTGACTGTTCGAAAAATGAAATATCGACACTTCCTTTTCTTTCAGTTGAAATTGATGGATGTCCGCTTTCACAGACACTGGAAACCAGAATCGAAGCCTTCTGCCTGCAGGTTGATCGTATTTACAACAGGCTCCGTAAATCAAAAGCCTCTGTTGCATCATAAATTATCTGACTAACCGGTAGAGTGCTTCTTTACCGGATACTTGTAGTATTTCAACCGGGAACTCTGGCCTGGTACCATCATTTCCCAGTTCTACACCCTGAAGTACTGATTGTTGAGGGTAAAAACTGTTGGGGTCTGTTCTTCCGAACCTGTAAAAAACTTTCATCCAGTGATCATAAAAAACCTGGTCTCCATAGATTTCCCTGAGCTTATGGCTGTAAAGTGATAAAGCATACTCATTTGCAAACTGAAGTGCCCACTCGACTGAAGAGGCCCCATAGTATCTGATTACAGGCAGGTTCTGTTTGCTGGCGGTTTCTGTTATTTGAAAACTGCTGTTTCTGATGTTCTCAAGTTTGTTGATTGATCCCTGAAGTTTAATAAAAGATAACGCTAATATCAGTATCCATACCGCTGCTCCGCTTATCTGCATTATATTTTTCCCGGATTTATCTGACAGATCCAGAATCATCGTGCCGAAAGCGAAGGGAACAAGGGCAAGAGATGGAATAAGGTAGTGAGCTCCGGGGTGTTTGGCGGTCATTAGTACTTGAAGAGAAACAGCACAAAAAACCCCTGCTACTGCCCTGAAATGGATACTGCGGAAGTTTTTGGTGTAAAGAGAGTAGAGAAGGTATGCTGCGATGGTTAAAAATATCGGGAGAAGAACCGGTTCAGCAGAAAAAAGGCTTGCCAGATTTGATAGATAATCGCCGCTGATTATCCCTTTTTCTCCATACCCGTATTTTCCTGTGTGAGTGAGCATATTTAAAAACCACCTTGCAATTCGGCGGTACTGATTCCATACCGGAAAAGTGAAGAGCAGAAAAGAAGGAATTATTCCGGAAAGAAAAAAAAGTCTCTTTTTAAAATTATTCAGAATAAAGATCGGGAGCAGGACAAGAGGAAGGAATGTTATCTTCACTGCTATTCCCAGGCCGCATAAAATACTGAAGATGACTGCCTCTTTTTTCTCAATCTTATTTTTGGTAAAGGTCCTGACGATTGCAATCTGAATCAACAACGAGCAGATAACAAGGAATGGTTCCGGGGAAAATCGGATCAGGTATCTACTGAGTGCAGGAGAAAAGAACAAAAGGCTGATAAATATGCCGGAGACAATCAAACTTGAGGACGTGTTCCAGGTTAAATAGAATAGAACAGCAAGCAGAATAAGAATAATTACGATTAATACATTACTGAAATAATTCAGGTACTTTTCAGGGTATCTGAGTACGTTTTCCTGGAGACTTATTACAGGAGCAGTCGGTGCACTCAATTTAAGGAGAATGGCTCCAGAGATCTGAACAGGAGTTCCCGGATGGTCCGTATGGCCGACACCCTTTCCCTGAGCAATGTTAAGAGAATTCAGAAGGTACTGGTAATCGGGATCGGAATTCTGGCTCAGCCAGAAAGGTCCGGCCGCAATTTTAAATTGTATAATTATAAAAATCGAAACCAGGATAATAAAAAAGAGACAGATTATTGGCCCTGGATTTATACGTCTCATCTGGTACCCTTTGCAAGAATCCGGAAATTTGAATTTTCCCAGATCGGTAAGTATTCAATTCCTCCGGAATAAAGAGATTTTGATCGTGATGAGAAAATCAGGTCAATTGGTTGTGTTTCCGGGATTAATGATGATGATACATTGCCGATATTAATGTTTGTAAATAGTTTGTTTGATGTTAAAACCCAGAGGGGATATTCCCAGTCGTCTTCAGTAAGATCGAGACCTATTGAATGCACATCAAGAGAGTCAATCATGGATGCAGCCTCCCGGTAAACCTTTTCCAGTTCCGGCCTGTTAATGAAGTAAAGAGAACTTCTCTCTTTCTGAATGAGAGCCGGGAGTGGTTTACTTTTATTTGCAAAGAGCCACGGAACAGAGAAAATAAAGATAAAGATAGAAAGGTAAAACAGAATGCGTCGCGGTAAACAGCTAAGAACAACAGCCGATGGCGCACATGAGAGAAGGAAAAGAGAAGTGTGGAGCCTGCTGTGGAATGGTTGCCATTTAAGAAACGTGCAGAAAAGCAGAAAAGCTGTTCCTGTCAGAAGAAAAAGCAGACCGGGAAGTCTCCGGTTTGATTTCATTAGAAAAAAGAGAAGAGACACAGAGGAGATGATGAGAAAAAAGTGAATGGTATTTCCCGCTGTATCTTCATGAAAGCTCACCCGAACCTTGAAATGTGATCCGGGCCATGTGGATGCCGGGTTGTGACTTTCAGGACCAAGCATCTTGTTAATTGAATTTGTGAGACTGCGGTTTATTGCTTTTGAGGGAACACCGCTGTGAATTCCGATATTTCTGACTACATTTGATAAAAAAACCGGAACAGTCAGATACTCATTTCTTACATTAAAGTCTCCCATACTGCTCTGATTGGGGCCAAGGGGGTCTCCAAAAGTCTGAATTGAACGGTAGTAGTAAGGCAGGTTTATTAGAAATGTGGTAATCAGTACAATAGAAGCGAAACGTAATGCGTGAGGAAATCTGTTTTTCCAGAAAAGCCCTGCTATCAGTAATAGAAGAACCGGAAAGCAGAAGAAGTACAGGGTGGCTTTCGTAAGCAGGCCCAGTCCCAGTGAAGTCCCGGCAAAAAAAGCGGTTCCTTTGGATGCTTTCCTGATCAGGCGAATTGAAAAAAAGCTGAATAGAGTGAACCAGAAACCGGCGACCAGATCGGTCTGGGTGCTGGATGCCTGTAGAATACACATAGGAATAGTGGCACCAAGAAACCCGGAGAGAAGCTGAGTATTGCGATCTGCACCCATCTCCTTACTTATCAGCGATATGACAACGATAGATCCAAACATTGCGGTCCATTGCAACAGATTCGCTATAGAATCAAAATCTGTGAGGGACAGGATTTGAGCGGTTACGTATTCGGCCCAGGGCTGGTAATAGAGCTGCCTGAGACTGTTGGATGCATAGAGGCCGACACTTCCGTTCTGGATCCAGTGCATTACTCTGCTCATATGATAAGTCATGGAATCCCAGGTGTTGGGCGGGAAGAGAAGAGATAAAAGAGCTTCAATGGAAAGAATGAAAATTATTGCTGATAAAAGCAGTTTTCCATAATTGTCAAATTGATTCTTTTTAAAAGTAAATTCTTTTCTTTTCCGGGTCAGCAACACAAAACCTGTTACCGTCAGCAGAAAAAAAAGCCAGGAAAGGGCGATCCAGGTCGGCCTGAATTTTCCAAAAAGACTCAGTGTTTCGGTTATGAGCATAACCAGCAGGCCCCACACACAGGCGCTTTTTACAAATGTTTCCCGTCTGTTTCTCTGATCAAAGAACAGTAGAAATATTCCCAGAAAGACCGAAATCGGGAGTACAAGAAGCATAAGCTTAGCCACTGATTAACTGAAAGAAACAAGTTTTAAGTGATCTAAAATCCGGATGTAGAGAGTGCATCTCCTGAATTCCGGTTTTTAATCGGCTCATATCCTCCAATTATACAATAAGACTGCCTTGAGGTGGCAACCGAAAATAAGGGAGTTGACCTGTTAACCAGATAGATCCTGTTTGAATCTGAACGATAAGAGATGATTCAATGATTGTTTCAATCAGGTAGAGACTTCCAGAATATTCAGATATTTGTCTTACTGATCCAAAAAAGGAGCATGGAACAAGAATTGCCACCTAAAAAGATTATTTGCCGAGTGCATTTTTTGCTCATTTCATATTGTACCGGGGAATGTCTTCCCCTGGATGATAAAGATAATACTACCATAAAAATAAAAATCCAGGAGTCTGCCTGGCAGATTATCTGCAATTAGCAAAGATTCAACTATGAGAAATACCAGAGGATTCGTATGGGCCTACGTATCGGTTACAGGTTTTCTCATGTATTACCAGCTCGAATGGGCTAAAAGCAAGGAAATTTACTCCAGCATTCTGATTAGGTTTATTGCTGTTTTAATAATTTCTTTTTTAGTGCTATACCTTTTTTTACTATTGATTCAGTTCGGTTTTAATCTGTTCAAGAGAGTTCCTGAAATAAATTCCTCATTTATTCTTTTCTATCCAATGTCACTGTTTCATCTGGGATGGTATCAGTATGTCAGTGATAAATTAATACCCTTCTTTTCACTGTTTCTGTATGCAGTTTTTGTATCGTCAATTTGTTTTTCGGTTTATCAGGTATGGGTAAAAAGCAAAGAGGAAGAGATCCGGGCAGCCCAAAGATTAAAACCGGCAGAACTATTCCGGAGGGTAAACTATTCCTTTTCAGGGTATCTTCGTGAAATCCATTCAAAGCTCGTATATAATCTTTTTTATCCGGTCAGGTTTGCGTGGCTGGTGATTTACCCCACAACATGGCTTCTTGTATTAATGCAGATAATTATCATTGTTAAATATTCAGTGTATGGAGTTTACCGACCTGTTTTGTTCCCCGTTTACATATCAGCAACTTTTCTTATGCCGGTACTATTGATTCAGGGTCTTCGCAGTTTATTCTCATCTGTCCCTTTCATTGGGAAAGCAATCTCCTTTCTGATATGCATAGTATACTACCTTCTTACACTTTTCCATATCACCGAAGATGCTCCGCTGGATTATTCAGTTCTGCAGCTGAATGTGGATCTATTGACTTATAATCAATCGTATATCCTGCTTTTTGAAAGGCTTAAAACTGACTCTTACATTATGACTTTTCTATGCTTTCTTCTTGCTGCAGCAATCATTATTGTGAGCCGCAACAAATGGGCGGCATTTAAACCGGATAAGCCCTTTCTGGCTGCAGCTTTATGTATCGGTGCTTATGCAGGCCTTTTATTTACTCCATTAAAGAACATGGATCAGCTTCGAACTTTTTACTATTCGTATAAAGATTATTCGATACAACAGAAAAGCATCAAACAGGCTGAAAAACTCCTGAAAATGCCTTTTCCCTATATGCAGAAACCGGACTCAGCATTAAATGTTTTGATTAATCACAGGGTAATGCCGAATATATTTCTGGTGTGCCTTGAATCGTGTAATGGCAGGATGATTGAAAAGAAGACAGAAAATGAACAAGAGATAACTCCCTTTTTTAACAGCATTATAAAAGAGGGTGTCTACGCTGAACACTTTTATGCAAATTCTGTGCAGACCGCCCGTGGGTTCTTCGCGATCCTTACCGGGATTTTGCCCGGGTTCCGCAAAAAAGAGTTTACCTCAATGCCCGATCTCAACCTCAGATGTTTACCAGATATACTTTCCGAATATGGTTACGAAAGCTACTTCATCAAAGCCTATCATGACCTCAATTATGATAATACCGGTGAATTCATGAAAAAGGCAGGTTATCACAATGTATGGTCTATGACAGATGATAAGCTCGACGAAGAAGAAAAAGCAAAC
>CAYLVN010000023.1:735-16913 GCA_964387115.1 uncultured Fibrobacter sp. | reverse complement strand
GGATCTTCACAGCATTTCTTCGAAGGGAAAAAATACGGCCCCGTTATCCCGCTCAAAGAGGTAAAAAGGGACAACATGATCCTCTCAGGAAATTTGCGTCCCCGGGAATTTATTGGACTGGACCTCCAATCAGCTTTCACAGTGGAAGCAATGAAGTGGGATGGGAAATTGAAGTTTGACAGTTCAGGATCAATTGATCAGGATATTTACAAAGAATTCAGATCAGGTGAGACTGAGTTCAGGGCAACTGTAAGTACCGGTTTAAAGACTGCAAACCCGCATTTCAATCTCGGCACTGATATTTTATCCTGTATAAATGGACCTGACATGGATATCTTCTTTGATCCACAGATCTGGTGCGGCTATTCCGGTACAAAGCTTCAATATACCGGCAGTATCGGCGCCATGTCATCATACCCTGATATCAGGGGTCTGCCCGATTCCAGATACCGCTATGACAAATACATGACCTATTCCCAGTTAAATGATTTAAAGTTTTCGATTATCAAGGGCCTGCTCAAGTTTACTGCCCAGACCCACGCCAGATACTCCCCCGAGTATCCCGCCTTTTCTGAAACACCCGGGGAAATCATCTGGGACCTGTCTCGAAGAACTCGCTTTGTCGCTGCCGGGGCAGGTCTATCCGCAGAATATGACGGTAAGATCATCGGATTCTCTACATTTCAGGACATCGGGAGATCTTACCGCCTTATCAACAGCACCCGGATTCCTTACGAATGGGACATTCCCTGGTCAAACAAATCGATACTGCGACTCAGTGTCCCTTCCGGTAAACTCAGCCTGTTTCTCTATGGATTCTTTGCTGCCGGATTACCATTCAGGGATTTAGAGATGAAAAATGGAGAGTTGAAATATTCGGAAACAATCAAACGGGTGAAGACATATAAACGCATTGACTGCAAAATTGAGACTTACAATAGATTCGAGCACCGTTTTATCGATTACTGCGATCTATACCTCGATTTTCTAAACCTGGCAAATGCTTTCGAGGGGCGGCTGGGGCCATCAAAGTGGATCTGGGAAAATGACAGAGAGTATTACTGGAATGACTCACTGCAAAGGCGTTCGATTCAGGTTGAGAAAGCGACTCTTGCTTTTGGATTAAAACTCGGAATCAAATTATTCTAAACTGCCGAAAAGAACGGGTTCAGCAAAGTCAATAATTACCCGTCTCGTTTAGAAATGCATACAATGAGGCCCTGATATATTTTGGATTCAACCAGTGAATGGCTGCACCAAAGAGGTATACCCCTATGCCAGACACAGGCCATCACAGAAAGAGTCAAAGGCAATACAACGATGATATTTATGTCCGTTATTACCAGAGGTTCACGTCATTCTCTGCTCTTAACATTTATTCTCTTCACCCTCTCCACAATGTTTTCCCATACTGTAAATGCCGGTCCAGGCACTCCAAAACAAATATTCAACGGCGGAATGCTCTATCATCTCGGGCCGGCAAAGATATCCTCTGACCATGGAAATATGGATGGCTTAACCATGGGCCTTGGCGGACGTATAGCATTCAATCTTGGACCATCTCTGAGAGTCGGTGGAATGGGTTTCGGTTCAGGTTTCTCGTATGAATCTGTCTCTGGTGCTGATGGGAGTTTTGTGAGATTAAAGGGCGGCGGGATGACAGCAGAATATGTGCTTAGCTTTATGGACCAGTTACGGTTATCACTTGGCGTACTCGCTGGAATGGGCAGTCTGCATCATCTCCATGTGATCAGTGACAACGGAGATACAAAACTTGTTGCCGATGATAAATACAGAACTGCAATCGGATCACCGATACTCCTGGTTGAATACCTCTTTGGTAAATCGCTTGCATTGTGCTTAATGGGCAACTGGCTTCTGGGAAACAAAATCGCTTCTGGTAAATCATTCGGGCCATGCTTCCATATCGGCATTTTATTCAACCGCTGAGACTTCATGAAGCTTCTTGATTTTGCAATTAATTAAAAACAGATTTATTTTGCAATAATATTGTTTTCACGATTTCAAACCAGGTCTGCTTTCAATGAAATTGAGTATAGTAATCCCTGTCTACAATGAAGAGAAGTCAATTACCGCAACAATTCAGAAAGTCCTCCGGGCACCCGTTCCTGCCGGAATAACAAAAGAGATCGTTGCAGTCAATGATGGTTCCAGAGATAATTCCGGCGCACTGCTCGATGAATTGCAGAATGACACAACAAGAGTATTCCACCTTGAAAAAAACAGTGGAAAAGGCGCCGCACTTCGCCTTGGATTCTCTAAAGCTACAGGAGATATTGTTCTTATACAGGATGCGGACCTCGAATATAACCCTGAAGAATATCCCAGACTCCTGCAGCCAATACTTGACGGCCAGGCAGATGTGGTTTTCGGATCAAGATTTATCAGTACAGGTCCTCATCGTGTTCTTTACTTCTGGCATTCGATCGGAAACAACTGTCTCACACTGCTTTCCAACATGTTTACCGATCTGAATCTTACCGACATGGAAACGGGGTATAAGGTTTTTAAGAAAAGGATCCTCGACCAGATCACACTGGAGGAAAACCGTTTCGGAATTGAACCTGAAATAACTGCTAAAATTGCAAAGATCCCTGGAGTTCGCGTCTATGAAGTCGGCATCTCCTATTTTGGAAGAACCTATGATGAAGGTAAGAAAATTGGATGGAAAGATGCGGCAAGAGCTTTTTTCTGCATTCTCAAATACAACCTCAGGCGATCATGATCTGATGTCTTTCAGCAGACTTGAATCATCGGTAAAGCTTATTTCAGATTTCCTTAGAAAATATAAGCGGGTCTTGTTTTTCATCGCTGTCCTAGCCATCGTGCTCCCGGAGGTCTCTGTCTACTTTCATCGACCCGGCAGAGGGGCTGATATACATGGATATCTGCTAGCAGGAAACGATGTGCTTGAAAACCAGCCACTTTACAGAAACAGTGCTCCTGGAAAAAACAATACCTGGCCCCCCTTCTTCTCGATTTTTATTACTCCCCTTGCTATTTCTCAAAAATTTCTGGGCCTGCCTGTAACAAAAGAGATCTGGTATTTCTTCAATTTTGCAGCTCTTGTCTTTGCGATTGAGATCATTTCATATCTGATTTGTAAAAAACGACCTCTTTTTTTTAAAAAGAAAGATTTTGATTTTACTTCTGATCTGGTTTATGTGCCGATTCTTCTGTTACTTCCAGCTCTTGTCAGTAATTTCTTCATGCTCCAGATCAATGCTCTCATTCTTTTCCTTGTGTGTTTCGGGTTGCTGATGCATTTGAAAAAGAAGCCACTCCTTGCCGGAATGTTTTTCGGCCTTGCGGGCGCTATCAAAGCCTACCCCGGACTCTTTGCCATCTATTTTCTCTTCAGAAAACAGTGGAAAACCTCTTTTTCCATTATAATGTTCGGAATTTTATTTACTATAAGCCCGATCATCCTTTATGGATTCAGTGGATATATCAATCTTATGAAGGAATGGTTAACAATCAGTTTCTCTGAACCGTTGGTTGTAGGCTATACAACATTTAACAATCATTCCCTGTATGCTTTCTGGGAAAGACTGCTCTCACATCAACTCCACTTGACCCTCCCCGCATCCCGGATGATCAGACTGTTCAATCTCTCTTCAATTTTTATTATTCTCGCTGTCTCATTTTCAATTATTCTTCGTTACCCATACCAGAATAATCATTTAACTAACATCATTGAGTTTTCAATATTCTCTATCCTGATGATTCTCTTTCCACCGATTGCCTGGGGTCATTACTGGTTATTGCTCCTCCCCGCTTTCGCCTCGATTTATTATTGTATCCGTAAGTTGCCGGCAATCAGATCCAATTTGACTACTACACTTTTTTCAATCTCAATACTATTAATTCAAATCCCCTACATTTTCTCAAGCACTGCAGTTCAGAAGTTTTTCAAATCGCACTCAAGTTATACTTTTTCAGCACTGATAATTCTCGCTGTTCTTCTGATTTTGTATGTTAAAATCAACAAAGAGAACCAGAAGCGCAGAGTTTTACCAGCTTCGGAGTTGCATTCCCAACAGATAACACCTGACTTTTCCTTCCGGGAAGAAGACAGGTGCAATACGCTCTGATCATGGGTGCATAAGTCAGGTAATACCCGGCTCATACCGACTCAATTTACGTACCCTTACTTCCGTTGCACAATGCCCCGTACTGTCCTATGGCCTGATTTGATACCTTCTTCACGTGTGCAGGCCCCCTGCTCGATAGTATATTGTGATACCCAGACAAAAGGTGCTAAATGAAAAACACGATACTTGTAACCGCCCCCAGGGGACTTTCTACATTTTTAAAATCTGAAATCGAAGAAGCCGGCTACCCTGTACACTGGGCTGGACCTTCAGGAGTCGAAACAGAAGGCGATTTCAACGATGCCATGCGGATGAATCTTCTGTTCAGAACAGCGCACCATGTGCTTTACCGGGTTGGCAAGTTCAAATGCGACAGTCCCGATGAGCTTTACACACAGATAAACCGCATACCGTGGGAAACGATGATACCGGTTGATGAATACCTGAGTGTAGTCTCAAATGCGGTCCACCCGAGCATCCGTGATACCAGGTTTGTCAATATGAAGTCCAAAGATGCGATTGTTGACAGGATAATGGCACGCAAAGGCAGACGCCCCGATTCCGGCCCCGACAGAACAGGCGCGGTAATCTCTGTGTTCTGGAGAGAAGGGATTTGTTCGGTTTACCTGGACACCTCCGGTGAGCCGCTGTCAAAACGCGGTTACCGCAGGATTCCTCTTCATGCACCCATGCAGGAGACTTTAGCTGCAGGTGTCATATTGGCTTCAGGGTGGAAAGGAAATGGTAATTTTATCAATCCCATGTGCGGAAGCGGGACACTGGCAATTGAAGCAGCACTCATTGGACTCAACAGGGCTCCTGGCATATTAAGAGACAACTACGGCTTTTTTCACACATTGCTCTTTAACAATGAAAACTGGAAAGCCTTGAAACAGAATGCCTTTTCAGAGCAGAAAAAGCAGATTAACGGTAAAATATTAGCTACCGATATCAGCATTGAAGCCATAGAGGCAGCAAAGAAAAACGCAAAAGTAGCAGGTGTCGAATCTCACATAGAATTTGCAGTTTCCGATTTTGCTGAAACATCGCTACCCTCCGGTGGAGGTGTGGTCATGATTAATCCCGAATACGGGTTCAGACTCGGCGAACAGAAAGATCTTGAGGAAACCTACAGAGGTATAGGCAACTTCTTAAAAAACCGCTGTCAGGGTTACAAAGGATATGTCTTTACAGGGAATACTGCTCTTGCAGGGAAAATTGGTTTGAAATCGAAAAGGAAGTTTCTTTTCCAGAGTGGCAAACTCGACTGCAGGCTCTACGAATATGAACTGTATGCAGGGTCAAAATTCTGAGTTTATTTTATTAAAGATCCGGTGAATAGCTTTTCTGAAATATTGTAGCCAAAAATATTCCCGAACTCTTCTAAAGCAGACTTCACAACCTCATCACGTCCATTGCATACAGCTTTGAAAGCCGCAAGTTCAAGATCTTTCTTTTCGTATTGTTTCATTTCTCCGAAGATGTACCCTCTTAAAAGGTGCAGAGTTGCAACTTCAGAAGTCTGAAGATGCCATTCACTGAGCCAGTTCAGAGCATCACTGAATCTCCCATCCCTGCACAAATAGTAGACTCGTATCGTAGTCTCCAGCCGGTTACCCTGTCTGGAAATTGAAAGCAGCCGTTTCTTGAGCAGTCTTATGTCAACACCGGTATCTGTTTTTTCATAAAGACGAATAAGCCTGTGCAGTGCCTGGATATTATCAGGATCCCTGGCCAGAAGCCGATTCAGTGTGTTTTCCAGATCTGTAACTCTACCCTCTTTTTCATGAAGATCGGCAAGAAGAAGATATGTGTAATAATTACCAGGTGCAACTGCGATCTCCTGCTCCAGACTCTTGATCGCAAGCTCAGCCTTCCCCATTTTCATATAAGAAATTGCCAGACTGTGATACGGAACAGGGTATCTGTCATCAACAATAACTGCTTTTGAAAGCCATTGAACACTTTCCGCCAGCAAACTATTGTACTGGTAAATCTCACCTATCAGAAGATACACATCAGCAAGATCCCTGCAGTTCTCCTCATTTTTATTTTCCAGCAGTTCAAAGAATGTAGCCAGACCCTTCAGCATTTCAAGCGTCTTTTCCACTCCTCCCGACTCACATTCCATATATGCTTTATCTTCAATCAGTTCTGATACATCCTCAAATGCCGCTTTGTACTCTTTTACAATACCGCATAGAGTCTCCAATGACATCTTCCCGTAATCCGGCCCGGGCCTGCCGTGAATCTCATCTGTGCCAATGGCTCTGTTTTCTATGTTTTTTTTCTTCTGCATCTGATACCGATCGAGAACGTTACCTGAAAAAATCATACTCTTATTAAGTATTCAGGTCAAGGATTCTGTAGTTTCCAGATGTTTTCAGGAGGAAATAGCAAATCTCTATTTTCGCTTGAGTTTCTTTGCAGGAGCAGATAGCAGATTTTTAAATTGACCATCTCTTGTATGAACATCGAGTGGTTTGAGAATATTCTGAAAATCATGCATGACACGGTTAAAGGAGTCAACTGGAAAAATTACCCAGTTTGATATGTAATAATGTCCTTTTTGCAGATCCCTGATTTTTATTCTGAACCCGCAGTCCGCAGCACCAGAACGCGAAGAGGGACGTGTGAACAGAAACCCGCTCCCCTCAAGAAGTGAATCCGGAATAGTGGCCTGAAGAACCCAGCCATAGCCGTTCAGCCCGTCAGTGACACCCATAAAACGATTATTGGGATTAAGATCGATCATTTTGTCAATTGAATTACCTTTGATATTTTCAGAGAAGGATGCCTGAGGAATTTTAAAAGAAAAGCTCTCAGCTCCTTTTTTAATAACTGGCGCCATATCAAGATATGCATCTCCGAAAAGAGATCTGAACCTGATTGGCACATGCACATAAACCGGCACATTTACAATCTGCGGATAACAGATCTGATTCACCGCTGCCCTGCTCCCTTTTACTCCCAGCCCCAGATTCAAATGGAAATCACCTCTCCTTATCAGGCGCAACGGACCAGCCTTATACCTCTTTACCACACATACGATATTTTCTTCTGTGTAATGAATGGGAATAAGTCCCCAGAGAGCTCTGAGCATAATTTCTATCTTCAGTTCTGCCGTCAGATCGATAAAGCCCTCTCCGCTGAGATTTTTGACACCGGCACAGGTAAAATGAAACCGGTTTTTCCTGAATTGCGCATAGTAAAAAGGCGTTATAAGAAGCTGTGAGCTGTGATCGTAGTTCATATAATTGACGGGTGAAACAGGAATCGACGGATCATCACTTATAAAGACCTCCCGTATTTCTGAATTGCGTTCTATTCTCACAATGTTCCAATTTGCATCCGGAGTATACTCTACCTTTACGATGCCGCAATCCTCCCACAGAAACACTATCTCGTCACAGTCATCAAGAATTCCGTTGCCGCTATCTGTATTTGGACTTTCTCCATCTGGAAGTACATACTCCCCCTCCCCTGTCACCTCATCTATCTGAAACGGAACCGGCTTTCCATGATGATCACAAATACGTAGACTGCTCAGCGGCTTTCCCTTAAGCCAGCCTATCATACTGCCATTGATTACAACCGGCTCTGAGAAGATCTGCATACAAGCTAAAAAGATCAGTATAAAACAATCTCTGGTCATAGATAAAAAATGCACTCTCATATCCTTAAAATACATCAGACAAATAATATTTACCCGGTCTCTTATTATTTTACTCTTTCTAATAACCACAAAGGATGATCAAATGATAAGTGGTATAAGAAGTCTGTACACAAAACTCAAGCCCCAGTTGCCAACAGTCTGTTTTCTTTGCGGCAGCTCCTGGGATTCGCTGACTCTGAAAAGAATTGACAGTGCACTCGATCTGACAATTTTCTCAACATATCTCTTTCTTTCATCAATAATTGTAATACTCATCTCCCGTAAAGTGAGCTTCAGGTTCGCAAAATACCTGCCCTCTGCCGCTCAATTTTTCTTCGGAGGCATGTTCAGTGCCTGCACGGTTTACTATTTCAAGAGCACATCATCACTCCAGACATTTCTTTTTCTTCTCTGCCTTGCCGCTACGTTAGTCTGCAATGAATTTCTGGAGAAAAAATACAGCAACGCCCAGGTCACATTCACATTCTGGAGCATCTGCGCCGCAATGATCCTTAATTTCCTATTACCTGTGCTTACCGGATTTATGAGTCCCTGGATCTTCCTTGCCGCTATCGCTACAGCATTTCTTCTCTGTTTGGCAATCTCCAGGATAGCCTTATCGAAAGTCTCCTTGAAACCGGTAGCATTCATCTACTCTGCACTGATACTCTTCTATTTTCTGAATGTAATTCCACCGGTTCCGCTCTCTCAGAAAAAGATGGCTATTTTCAGATCTGTAAGCCGCAGTGGCAATGAATATGTGTGTACTATGGAAAAACCCGGGTGGTTTGAGCCGTTCAAATCAGGAGAAAGTGTTTTTAAATACTCACCTCAGGACACAGTCTTCTGTTTCAGCTCTGTCTTTGCCCCTGCCCGTCTGAAAAAAGAGATCTATCATCACTGGTACTACAAAGACCCTGAGAGCGGAAAATGGTCCGAAACCACGAAAATCGGGTATAGGCTGACCGGCGGACGGGATCAGGGGTATCGAGGATACACTTATAAAAAAAATATCAGGCCGGGATCCTGGAAAGTAATGCTCAAAACAAAAGAGGGTAAAACAGTAGGCATCCGTTCGTTCAAAGTCGTTTCGCGCGACTTATCAGATACGCTCAGCCTGCTGACTGTACGATACTGAACTTGCTTAACATATAGAGATTAGCTATCTTTTAAACATGAACGACCGATTTCTGGGTTATATAATCTTATCTGTCCTGAGCATTCTCATCCTCACTCCCTGTACCTATCTGATCTGGAAAACCCAAAGGCCTGTCGAAAAAAGGGTTATCTCCTTTACCCCGATTAACAGCCTCAGTTTCCTCAACGTGCAGGACCCGGTAAGGGTAAGAGGATTGGAATCAGGTGCTGTAAGCAGAGTTTTCAATAAGGATCAGAAAGTTTTTGTTGAAATTGAAGCCACAAAGCCCCTTGAAATCCACAGCGGATATAAAATCATTGTGACTGTTAAGGGAATTTTGGGAGATCGATACATAGAGATCGATCCGGGTGATCCTGAAAAAGAGATCGTCAGTAAAGATGAGGTTCTGGAAGGCCAGATTATGATCGGCCCGGCAGAAGCAGTTGCGGGTGTAGAGAAGCTCTGTGAAGCTGTCGATAAATTCTCCCGCCTCACCATGGAATTTAAAAACGGCACAGAAAATATGCCATCATTTGTGAACCGGTTTAAAAATGTTACCCTCGCCTTCGACTCAATAAGCGGATCGGTTCTGGAGGTGGCAGAGAGAATAGATTCTGATCTGGGAAAGAGCCTTGACTCTCTTGGAAACCTTCTCTCAGAGACATCAGAGCTCTCAAAAAAATTATCCGGCACTGTACCGCAGAAGCTGGATGAGTTAGACCGGATTGTCGTTAAGGCAGGCGAATTTGCAGTAAAAATTGACACACTTATTAATCAGGCAGAAAAACTTACAGAGAAGCTAAATAGCACGGAACTTAAAGAATTAGAGGTTTTTATTACAGAGAGCAGGAAGAACCTGAACTCTCTGCGTAAAGCGATTATAGAAATCAGAGATGACGGGCTGAGGCTACCGGTACGGGTACGGTTCAGGTAATTTATACAGCCGCCTCCGCCTTGACATCACCTTCCGGTGTTATGATACCTTTTTCAATAGCCCAATTTTCCAGCTTCTGCATCACCAGATCATAAGTACTGTTTGTGAGCTCAGAGACAGACTCAGGAACAGCCCCTAAAATCCCACGCGCTTCTCCAAAGCCTTTCTCGATAGCTCCTTTAATGGTATTAAGGAAATCGGCGCCGGCTCCCTTGAAGGCATCGAAAAACGCAGTGGCGAAATCAACGATTCTCTGAGAAGTGTTCTCCGCATTCCAGTGTTCGGGCACTTCTATTTCAGATGTTCCTTTGACTTTTTTAACATCGTTTTTGTCCTCTTTGCCATTCAAACTTCCCAGTATCTTACTGACAAGTTCCTCACGCATTTTATGTATCTGTTCTTTGGCAAATGATACCAGTTTGTCGACCTGCTCGGGACTCATATCCGGCCCTATCTCCAGTGAGGCTTTCTGATAGTTTATTGACTCCATGCTGAAGGACACCTTATCACCATCTTTTGACACATACTCCAATTCATATTTTTCACTGGAGTAGTATTCGGCCACAGCCCGCGTGTTCTTCATTGACTGCTCAACAGCGGGATTTACCTGGTTCTTACTGTCCCTGGATGATTTTAAATAGCCGTTGTAAGGGGTATTAATTCCTAAAGCAGATGCGGGTAGAGTCATTCCCTGTATTGCCATATTTCCTCCTTGAATTGTCCTTAATCAGACTACATTCAGTATTTCGGCAGGTCTTAAAAAAAACTTTACTGTTTTCTGATCCCTGAGACTTATGCATCAGGAAAGGGATGAAGGGCATTTAGAGACCATGCAGCAGAAAAGCTTGAATAAATAGCAGGCATACCCACACTGGTGGTAGATCCAGGCTTTACGACAAGATCTTTACATATAATAAACAAGTGCAACTTGCCCTGATTCCGGCTGCAAAAGTCAGGTTAAAGCCTTTTTTCTGCAGTTTCCGGTTTTATTATAAATGGCACAAATTAAAAATTCGGCACGAGAAATTCAAGCATTTTCTTAATAGTTTTTTTTAATTTTTTAGTTTGAATTTAATGCCAGTAATATTTATATTGATTGCGTAGCCATCGATAAATCAGCGTGTGGATAAGTCGATGTTGATAAGTAGTGGAGAGCATGTTAATAAAAAGTGGATTATCTTCCACTAATAAGCAGTTCAAAAAAAGTCAAGGGTCGCTAACTTCATGTATTTCAATCACTTATACGTTTTAGCTCCTTTATCATGCCTTCAAGCAAGCTCAGAACACATCACATCCCATATCATTACTCATTGTCAAGTCAAGGAAATGTTGATAACATGTTGGCAAACAATCTATCTGATGATTTTTCAACCACTTCTCCATGGCTCGATTGCCTACGGAAAATTCAGGAAAAGGTAGGCCCTGCAAGCTATGAAACATGGTTCAGAACTACCGATCTTTCCCTCTCTTCCGATGGTCAGGCACGAATTCAGGTTCCTAATCAGTTTTTTGCGGATTTTATCGAGGAGCACTTTTCCTCTCTTATAAAGGACGTCCTTACTGAAGCCAGCATAAATTTTTCTTCGCTGTCTTTTGTTCCTATCCAGAAAGACTGGAAAATTGTCCAGCCGCTCTCAGAGGAACTTGTTGAGGCCCAGAGCCGCAAAATTCCACAGGCCGCAGAAACACGCGAACAGCTGCACCCTAATTACACTTTTGATAAATACGTTGTTGGCGACAGTAACCGCATGGCCTATGCAGCATCTCTGGCCGTTGCAGAAGCTCCCGGGAAAACATCATTCAATCCCCTGGTGATATATGGGGGCACAGGTCTGGGTAAAACCCACCTGCTGCAGGCAATCGGAAGTTTCGCTCAGACAGAAGTCACGGCAGAGAATGTGACTTACATGACAAGTGAAGAGTTTACTAATCAGTATATCAACTATGTCGTCAATAAAAAGGATTCTACCTCTTTTTACCGTAAATTTTCAAATGTCGATCTCCTTCTCATAGATGATATCCAGTTTTTCAGCGGAAAGCCCGGCACTCAAAAAGAATTTTTCCGTATTTTCAACAAACTGCTTCTTGAAAACAAACAGATCGTACTCTCCTCCGACCGTCAACCGGATAAAATACCGGACATGATGGATCACATTATCAACAGGTTCATGGGCGGACTTATTACCGATATCCAGCCGCCAAATCTCGAAACCCGCATGGCAATACTCAGGAAAAAGGCCGAAATTGACGGTTTGTCGCTGCCTGATGAGGTGGTGCAGTTTATTGCCGGACACATTACATCAAATGTAAGAGAACTGGAAGGGACCCTGATAAAGCTGATTGCATCATCCTCGTTTACAGGAAGAGATATCACTCTTGATGTGGCAAAAGAATTATGCGGTGATGCCATTTCCAGAAAAGATGAACGTGTGTCTGTAAAATTTATCCAGCAGAAGACCGCGGAAGCCTTCGGCATCAGCCCCAACCAGCTCTCGGCCCATACAAGGAAACGCGATGTGACTCTTCCACGATCAGTAGCAATGTATCTCTGCAAAAAATGGACAAAGCAGTCACTGCGCACCATAGGACTGGATTTCGGGGGACGAGATTACTCCACTGTCATTCACTCGTTTAAAAAGATCGAAGCCGATATCACAGAAAACCAGGAGTTAAAGAATAAGATAAACGCTATAGAGGATCAGATAAGGCCATTGCTGTAGCTGTTCCCGCGCTCTCAGGAAAATGAATCCAGTGCCTCTTCAAGCGTATCATAGCTCTCAATTTTTTTGTAGAGATTTGTAATCATCAATAAATTCTTTATCAATTGATTGACCAGAGCTATCTTTAAATCGCCATTCAGTTCCAGAAGTCTGTTTTTGACATCTACTATAACTGCAAGTCCCATACTGCTCAGATAACTGACAGCCACCAGATTCAGCACGATTTTCAGTTTTCCATTATCAACAAGATCGTGAAGTCTTGTTTTCAGGGCGCCGATATTCTCCTGCAGAATATTTCCATCAACGATTACTTCTGTAATATCACCAAGTTCATGAATGATCAGTTTCATATATTAATTTCGCCTGTATTGTCATTTCAGGTTTAATCTTTCCTGTATTTATCAATTTGATAAACGCGTCTACAACTTCAACTGCAAACTGTGTCCCGCTTCCAAGCTTCAGCTCCTTCAAAGCCTCTTTCAGGCTTAACCTTTCTTTGTAAGTCCTTCCCGAAGTCATTGCGTCAAATGCATCTGCAACTGCAATAATACGAGCACCAGTCGGGATCTCCCTGCCCCGCAGACCATGAGGGTAGCCTGTGCCGTCATAACGTTCATGATGATGCAGAATGTAAGGAATCTCCTTTTCAAGGAACTTAAGATCCTTAAGCATATTCACGGCTATATCGGGATGTCTTTTAAGAATCTCATACTCTCTGGATGTCAGTTCTTCCCTTTTCACGAGCGTTTCATCGCGGATACTGATCTTTCCGATATCATGAAGCAAAGCGGCATTTCTGATAACCTCGATTTCCTGTTCAGGGACATCCAGCTGCCTGGCTATCTGCACAGAATACTCTGCTACATTCTTTGAATGTTCTTTGGCAAACGGGTCCTTTGCGTCAACGGTCCTTATCAGCTCGTCAATAGATTCCATGTAAGTTGTCCTTACCTTTTGAGAAATCTCCTGCAGCTTGCCTTTAAACTCCATCATCCCACTTCTGTCAATAGACTTTTCTTCCTGTGAATCAAACTCTTTCCACACCCTGATAAGGTTTCTTCCATCCCTCTTCGCCTGATAAAGTGCAGTATCGGCCCGTTCTATAAGTTCCTGCTTGCCTTTTATGTCATTCCGGTATTCTGCGATTCCTATGCTCACAGTAACATGAACAGTGTGGTTATCCTGCTGAAAAACGTAGCTTTCAATCGCGGAATGAAGCTTACTTGCGTATATGCGGGCATTTTCGGCCTTTTGATTACAAATAATGAGAAATTCTTCACCGCCGTATCTCCCGCAGATATCCACATCTCTGGATTTTGTTTTCATAATCGTGGCAAGCTGATGCAGAACGTAATCACCAAACTGGTGCCCGTGTGTATCATTGATCAATTTAAAATGATCGATGTCGATCAGCATACATGATAACTCACCGCCATAGCGATGAACACGTTTGAACTCAAAATCAAAGCGTTCCTGCAAAAACCTGTGATTATACAGTCCCGTCAACCCATCGGTTATCGACAGTTCTACCAGCTGCTTGTTTTTCCTGTCAAGTTCTTCAAGGAGAACCTTCTCCGATGCCAGGGCAAGGCGCAGGTCATCAAGTGCCTTATTGAGCTGCTTTTCTGCAAGTTTTCTTTCCGTTATATCTGTCAATGATCCGGCTATCCTGACTGCCTGCTTTTTTTTATCCCTTAAGGCAGTTCCTCTCACCTGTACCCATCTGAATTCTCCATTTTTATGCTGTATTCTATGCTCGTTCTCAAAATATTGAGTCTTCCCATCGAGGTGGTCCTGAAGCTTCTTTCTCACCTTCTTTAAATCAGAAGGGTGAATCCTTGAGAACCATTCATCAACCTTGTTTTCTATTTGATTGTTCTTGAAACCAAGTGTGGATTTCCACTGTTCACAGAAATAGATCTCGTTTGTAACAAGGTTCCAATCCCAGACCCCGCTTTTGCTTCCCCTGATCGCCAGAGAGAACCGTTCTTCACTGGCTCGCATGGAATTTTCAGCGGCTTTACGTGCTGTAATGTCTCTGAGCGAAATAAGTTTTGCCGGGAGCCCATCCCAGATAGTCTCTACCACCCTGACTTCAAGAATTTTTCCGGTGCCATGTCTGTTCTGGACACAAATCTCACAGGGACTCGCCGTTTTTACAGTGTAAGGAAACTCATGTAACTTCTTTTTACCTGCTCCAAGCATCTCCCGGGCAGCTGGATTGACAAAAAGCACCTTGTTACCAGAATTAATTATCACCATGCCATCTTCAGAACTCAATATCAAATTAAGAAAACGGGCCTCTGTGTGTTGATATTCTTTGATGTTTTCCTGAAGACCACGTGAGATGTTTTTCTGCTCTACAGCATCAGATATAGCATTGCAAAGCAGGGTACCATTGACAGTCGAATTAACAAGAAATTGTGTGCATTTTATACCTGAGGAATTCATTTCGGACATGGAATCAATAAGTCCGATCACAGGCGGAGCATTAGTGGTTTTGAGTGCCTTTACAATGGCATCTTTAATGACAGTGCCATGAGAAAGATTGAACAGAATTACGTCAAAGAGCCCGCGCTGGATTTTTTGTTTTATCAAATCCGGCGAACTTGAACAAATGACACTGAATCTGGACTTTTCGCCATTTTCAGAGATCAGAGAACGGATATGTGAGGCGGCAGATTTCTTTTCATCCACCACCAGTACCCTTACAGAAACATTCTGTTGCGAGCTAACAGGCTGATTTATTATCAAAATAGCATCTCCGCTGTATACAACGGATTCTACATCACCTGCACGCTTACAGTCAACAGTTGCCTATTTTTCTGTTCTGGTTGCGTTGATCAGACCGCCTGCCAGAATCATCTTTTTTTCCCGATCTGTCAAAGCTGCAGTCACTTTCACGTTCAGGGTTCCACCGGCAATAGAAAGCGTCAACATTCCGTCACCTTCAAGAGCGTCTCTGAGACCCTTCACTTGCACATCCTGATCCTTATTGATAAGCTGATAATCATCAGGATTGACAAATATCGCCGGAATGATCCCGAAGTTGATAAGATTGGCTCTGTGTATGCGCTCCATCGATTTAGCGACAACCATCTTTACACCCAGATACATCGGACAGATTGCCGCATGTTCCCTGGATGATCCCTGGCCGTATGATTCACCGGCAACGATAAGATTGTGTATGCCTTTTCTCTTGTTATCAAGTGCTTTTCCGGAAAATTCCGGATCTTCACGTTCAAAGACAAACTCTGAATACTTAGGTATATTTGAACGATATTTGAGCCTGCTTCCGGCCGGCATAATATGATCGGTTGTGATTTTGTCCCCTACCTTGATCGTTACTGTTCCCTTTATTGCTTCAGGACAGGGGTCGCTGGCTGGAGGATCACCGATATTGGGACCACGGAAAATTGTTATCCCGGATGGATCCTCAGCCGGTGGAGACACCATTCTGTCATCAGCATAGAAATATTCAGGTTCCTGGATTTCCGGATACTTGATTTCACCGAAAACATCCCTTGGATCTGAGATCCTGCCGCTGAGCGCCGCTGCCACGGCGGATTCCGGAGATGTCAAATAGACATCTGCACTCGGGGTCCCGCTGCGGCCA
>CAYLVN010000023.1:0-725 GCA_964387115.1 uncultured Fibrobacter sp. | reverse complement strand
TTTGACGTACGCACTGATACTCCGCCGGTCCGTGGTGCCATGGAGTTACCGATGCAGAAACCGCAGACATTTTCAAGAATACGAACCCCGGAAGCAACGATATCGGCAAGGGCACCATTGCGGGAGACCATCTGGAGTACCTGACGGGATCCGCACGCCAGTCCCATTGTCACCCCATCAGCAATCCTGCGGCCCTTCAGTAACGATGCAACCATCATTATGTCCCGGTAGGATGAATTTGTACAGGAACCAACCAGAACCTGATCCACTACTATATGGTTGAGGTCGCGCAGACGCTTTATGTTTCCGGGTGAATGGGGACATGCAGCGAGAGGCTCAAGTTCAGAAAGGTCAATCTTAATTACCCTTTTATAAACGGCATCGGGATCAGCAGTAATCTCTGTAAAGCTGCCTTCCCTCCCCTGGGCTCTCAGGAATTCCCGCGTAACAGCATCAGAAGGAAATACAGAAGTGGTAACGCCTAATTCAGCACCCATATTTGTGATAGTGGAGCGCTGAGGAACCGTGAGATTGGCAAGTGCGGGTCCGCCGTATTCAATTACGGTCCCTACGTTCCCCTTGGTTGAGAGGATCTCAAGGACCTTCAGAATTATATCTTTTGCAGTAACCCACGGTTTGAAACTGCCTGTAAGTTCTACTTTTACAACTTCAGGGTAGGTCAGGTAAAAAGGCCCCCCACCCATCGCTACTGCAACGTCAAGACC
>CAYLVN010000022.1:0-17176 GCA_964387115.1 uncultured Fibrobacter sp. | reverse complement strand
CTCTGCTGCTGAAGATAGTTCGAAGCTGATTGAAGCGATAGCCGACTGAAGAGCCGAATCGGGTTTGCTGATAGTACGCTCTTTTTTAAAATACTGAAGAGCCTTTTGCTTTTCTCCCTTTGCAAAAAATGCATCACCCAGGAGTTTGTTTATTCCAGGCGTAACAAGATCTGCGGCAGAGACCTCCTGCAGAAGACTCAGTGCGGACGCGGTCTCGCCCCGCTTGATGTACACCATCGAAAGACCCAGTTTACACTGGCTCTTGTCTTTGACCAGGGGCAGTGCGCGTGTAAAATTAGCAAACGATTTATCAAGCTCGCCACCGTTAAGATAAATCCACCCCAGACCCATAAGGACCCTGTGATCCTCGGTTTTTGCCCTGACACTGGCCTCAAGGTGAATTCTGGCTTTAACAGTATCTTTATTTGCAAGTGACAGCACACCAAGCTCTCTTTGCAGCCCCCCATGGTTTGAATAACGGGACTCAATCTGCCTGAGAATCGACAGCGCTTTTTTAGAGTCTCCCGTTTTTTCCGCAGCTGAAGAGGCTTTCAGGAAAAGATCAACATTGTCCGGAGCTTTTTTAATCGCCTCTTCGTAGTACCGAAGCGCATCAGAATTTTTTCCCAATGAGGTATAGAGATCGCCCAGGTAGATATTTGGCTCAGGATCACTGCCGAGATGACTTTTTGCAGCAGTAAAGGCTTTCACAGCTTCTTCATTTCTTGACTGAAGCATCAGACTTCTTCCGTACTCTATATGAGCCCTGCCAAGCTCAACCCCGTTATTGATAAGGCGGCTTGAATACTCCATAGCCCGTTTTCCATTGCCTTGATCGTTACTTCTGCGGGCATAGAACAGAAGCGCGTAAGGATCATCCGGATCGCCGCTCATTATCTGTTTGTAAACACCTTCAGCATCATCTTTGCGACCCATCCCATCATAGGCAAGGGCCTTCTCAGAGAGAAGCTCACCTTTTTTGATTCCCCTCTGCTCTCCAAGCATCGCCACCCTTACCGCATCCTCATACCTCCCTGCCTTCCTGAAATTGCGACAGAGGGGAATGTAGATCGGCAGATACTCAGGAAGAGACAAAAAAAGAAAATTCAGCGCTTCTGCAGCATCACTGTTTTTCCCTACCGCTTCAAAAAAAACACCCGCACGGTAGTATCCCACCAGCATACTTCTGTCTTTCTCGCACACCCGCCTGTATTCATCGGCGATTTTCGCAGAATCTGACCCTTTGCTGAATCTTTCGGAAATGATACATTCACCAAGCTGTTTGAGGTTCTTATAATCTTCACCTACTGCCGGAAGCTTTAAAAAACGGGCCAGTTCACGGGGGGCGGTCAGGTTGAATTCCTTCAGAAGGGTCCCCAGAATCTCATCAAGCTCCGCACCGATCCGGTTAAGCTTGAAATTTCGCTCTATAGTGGTGTGGATCTGTTTAGTCTTGACAGAGTATATTTCCATGTAGTAAAAAACGCTCTTATCGCGTGGAGAAATCTCAAACTTCTGTATTCCTGCAAAATCAGCCTTAAGTTTTCTGGCTGCATCGATATAGTCGTTTTCTGATGGTACTCTTGAGAGGTTCTGATGATCGGGGACATATTTGCGTACCTGGTCAGGGCTTACAAGAGTAAACTTATCAACCGCTGCCAGTTTAAACTCCATGACAGCTTCAATCACCGCAGCCATCCATTTGTCTTCAGAATTTATGGATGCATCGATTGCTCTGCCCAGAAGGAAAACCACGTTCTCAGGAATCTTAACTTCCGGCTCAGAAACTTCATCTTCAGGTTCCTGGGCGGAAAGATTTATAAATGCAAACAATATAAAAAGTACCGAAAACATCCGGTTAAAGCGCATAAGTTCAGCCTTTCACCATAATTGATGCCCAAAAATCAAATTGGATTCTGATTGACATAATTTACACAAGGGAATTAAATCTCTCCTTGTTACCAAAATAATACTTGTACGCTTTGTTCACTATATAGAAATCAGAAAAATGTCCACATCAGGCAGCATTGAAAAAGAGGGCTTGAAAGAGCTGTTAATAAAAAATAAAAAGGGAGCGGTTTATGCCGCTCCCATGGCTTTTAAGGAAACTCCAGACACTTATGCGCCAAGCAGTTGCAGAGCACTCTGCTGGATCATGTTGGCCTGTGACAACATCGCTGTCGCAGACTGGGTCAGAATCTGGTTTCTTGTAAATTTTGTAGTCTCTTGAGCAAAATCCACATCTCTGATAGTGGATTCAGCGGACTGCTGGTTGGTGTTGGAAACCATAAGATTATTAATAGCGTGTTCCATTCGGTTGATGAAAGCACCCATATTTGATCTCATGGTGTTCACACTGTCTATAGCCGAGTCCAGAACAGAGATCGCCTGTGAAGAAACAGACTGTGATGTAAGGTAGGTAGAGTTGATATCCTCGCTGCCTGTCCCAAGCTGATCACTTGTAAGGGTATCGATAGTAACTGTTATGCTGTCTACACCAACAGAGCCGTTTGCATCTATCCACAGCGCCGAGCCATCTCCACCAACACCACCGTATCCGAATCTGTCACCTGCACCTGAGCCGGATGAAGAAATAAGCTTCATGCCATTGTAGTTTGTAACTTCTGCTATACGGTCGATTTCTGTAATCAACTGACGATACTCAACGTTGGTATAGCCGCGTTCAACAGAGGTGAGAGTGTCGTTGGATGCCTGAATCGCCAGTTCACGCATACGCTGAAGAATATCAGAAATCTCGTTTGCAGCACCTTCAGCGATATTTACCGCCGCGATTCCGTCCTGAGCATTTCTTACAGCCTGTGCGGTTCCTCTTACCTGAGTACGCAGGTTTTCAGATACGCCAAGTCCAGCCGCGTCATCGGAAGCGCGATTAATTCGAAGACCTGTTGACAACTTCTCAAGGCTCTTGGAAAGATCACGGTCGACCTTGAAAAGGGAACCCTGGGTGACCATGGCGGAAATGTTATGATTGATACGCATAGGGACCTCCTTGTTTGTAATGATACCTCTGCGTGGAAGGCATCATCAGTGGTGAAAATTTGGCATCCGTGCCAAACGCATTTACCCGATCAATGAACTTCTTTACTCCTTCGCTGAGTTTTTCCGGTTCCCCCGGGTCTTCATTAACAAATATCGACCACAAACAAGCAACTCTTTAGTTTTTTTTGAACCTGTTACTTTTTACCCTGCCTTATCACATCCATAATAGTTTTTACTCTTCGTTTATAGGTGTGCTCCTGTACTATCCTCTCCCGTGCAAGCCTTGAGATCTCAAAACGCTCTTTTTCATTTTCCCCATACCTGGCTATCAGCTCTTTCAGTTGCTCTACTGAAGAGTAAGTCACTACCTCCTTATCATCAAAAAGCTCCTTGATATCCTGCTGCATATCATTAATCACAAACCCTCCACAGGCGGGAATATCGAAGACTCTCTGATTGACAGCCGATGGCATCTGGCAGCTTGTTATGTTCACATTTACACCTATGTTTCTGTAAACAGAAACCAGCCCGGTCCGGTAATCGATATCAGGATTTGTCTTCAACCCTTCACCACAAAGCCCTCTCCAGCCATCCGGGTCCCCAAATGTCTGTATGCCATCGGGGATAAGTGATTCAATTATGGTTTTCCTGCGGATCATACTTGCATTATGAATGATATATGAATGCAGCCATACCAGATTCCGCTTGTCTGAAAAGGGAAGCGCATACCCGGTTTCACTGCAAACCGAAGAGATGATTTCTTTCACATTCCCGGGCGATCTCAAAAGCCTGCGGGCACAAGTCTCTACAAACGGCTCAAGCTCCTCTCTCCACATGAATTTTACCGCGATTTCCGAAAGAAACTTTCTGCTCATCGAACTGCCGACAAAACCTGTTTTATAACTGCAGCCACACTCCTGCGAAAAAGGGAACATCTCAGGATCGGTAGCCAGAGGAAGAAACATCGCGGAACTGAAACCGGCATCCTTCAGTACTGGTAAACAGGCCCGCTCCCAGCAGAATGCGGCCATGTTTTTATTAACAAACTGCTGCTGATGAAGCAGAATCGGATCGGGATCATCCACAAACCATACCGCAACAGGAATTCCGCTTCTGGACGAAAAATCCCCCAGAATTCCGTTTCCATCAAAACCAAGCATATTAACGGAAACTATCAGTTCCGGTTTTTCTTTCTGAATGAGATACTGAAGCCGCGATTCGTATTTTAGAACTGAATCGGCTTTTTCGTACTCAAACGGCACTGCCTTGATTCCGTTCTGCGCAAAAGCCCTGCACAGTTCTTCCTGAAGAAAAAATTTACCGTAGAGCACCAGGATATTTCCGCTCCCTGAAACACTGCTCCCGGAGAGCACTGAATCAAGCAACGCACTGTAATAATCCCTGTGAGCCGAGAAAGAGGCCGGATGTTTAACTATCTGAACATATCTGCCGCCCTGAAGAAATTCCCTGATTTTTCTCAGCGGGTCCACTGTTTCAGAAGATATTTCAACGGTATCTGTTTCCGGAAAAATCTCTTTTTTACATATCTGAACAAGCTGTTCGTAGAAATCAATCAGCAGTACCCTGCTGTCGGAAGGGATTTTCTCTCTTATTCCGGAAAGGTGATATCCAATACCTGTACCGGCAAAAATCAACCGGTCTCCCCAGATATCTGTTTCTTCAAAATACATCCACTCGTCTTCTGGCTTTACAAGAGAGTGAAGATGCAGTGTGAGTCCATCTTCTCTTAAAAGCTTAGCCGAAAGTCGGCCAGACTGTGCTTCGAACAGTTCTAATTCGTATTGATTCAAAATCGCAAAATCACCTTTCGATTAAATGCAGCAGCAAAGCCGGTATTTACATGAAAGCCGGAATCAAATATTATATAATAAAACCATCCGGGCATCACTGAGGATTACACATGAAATACAATACGCAGGAATTGATAAGCCTTCTGACAGCAGTAGCCGCCTCTGCACGCAGCGGTGATTACGGCAAAGCAGCTTCAGACCTCAACAGAGCCCTTATTATGGCGCAGTCAGCCCTCTCAAGCGGAAAAATTCCACCTGAAGAATTGTCTAAAGTCACCTATTCTCTCCAGACACTCTTTGCAATGCAACAGAACGGAGACTGGGTGGCTTTTGCCGATATTCTGGAATATGAGTTTACAGGGCTCTGGAAATCTCTTGTTCAGGAGAAAGAGTGAGGTCAATACTCCTTCCGGCCAGCTGCCCGCAGGCGCCCCAGATATCCTGCCCCCGACTCTTTCTGATTGTCGCAGATAACCCTCTCTGATGAAGTTGATCTGAAAACCTCTCCAGATTGCTGTCAGAGGTTTTTCTAAGAACAGAATCACTTGAAGGATTCAGCGGGATCAAATTGATTTTACAGGGAAATCCACCCAGGAGTTTCTGCAGAGTTTCGGCGGCCTCAAGAGAATCGGTTTCACCATCTATCAGCACATACTCAAAAGTAACCCTCCGCCCGGTTTTATTGAAATACGCTTTGGCGATGGCCACAAGTGACTCTATCGGATATTTTCTATTTACCGGCATCAGCCTGTCACGTTGTTCATTTGTAAAAGCATTAAGTGAAATGGCGAGCCCGATATTAAGCCCCTCTGCCATCAGGCGTTCTATCGACGGGATCACACCGGCTGTTGAGACCGTTATTCGTCTGCCACCGATATTGAAGCCATCCTCATGCATTATGATCTGCAGGCTGCTTAAAAAATTCCTGAAATTCGAAAGAGCCTCTCCCATTCCCATGAAAACAATATTTGTCACAAGCTTGTCAGATTTAGACACAAGATAATCATTTACCCCGATAAGCTGGCCGATTATCTCCTCCTGAGTAAGATTTCTGATTAAGCCCATCTTGCCGGTCCGGCAGAATGCACAGCCCAGCGCACACCCCAGTTGGCTTGAGAGGCAGGCAGTTCTCCTGTCATCATCATACAGAAGCACACTTTCAACAATGTGCGGTGACTCAACAAGTGAGAACCCGAACTTTACAGCATCACCATATCTTGATTCTTTTATGAACAGCGGCTCCATCTTCTGGAGTGTAAATACACCGGAAAGCCGCTCCCGCAGAAGTTTGGGCATATTGTTCATCTCACCGAAACTCCCGACACGCTTCTGGTAAACCCATTTAAAAATCTGCTTTGCCCTGAATTTCGGTTCTCCCAGCTCTTCGATTCTGGAGGGAAGTGCGGATGGTGTGATATTTTTAAACCTCTCAGAACTAGTCACTTCATTTCCTCTCTGCGCATCTGTTTAACGCCGAATTTATTTCTCTGTTAAGATCCAGAAGCACACTGTCAGAAGGAGACAGCAAAAGGGTCGCATCCAGTATTTCTGAAGCCCTGCTCAGATTTCCTGCTGCCGCTTCTGAAACTGCTTCTAATTGTGATAATCTGATCTGGAACTCCAGATCTTTTTCTTCGACGTTGTTTATCTGCGTAAGCAGACCCTTTACAGCAGCAAATTTATTTTTCCTGCACTCCCGGTCTGCCAGAACCAGAAGAGCCCGATCCCTGCCGGATTCTGATGTTCTTGCTTTAAACGCATATTCCTCAGCCAGGCCGGAAAAATACCCGCTGAGATTTGCCGGCAGATCAAGAAGCGAGCAATGATCACAGGCCCATGCCAGGTGAGACAGAACACTGCCGCGCTCTTTTGGAGCCGAGAGAGATGATTCATGCAGAAACCACTGAGCCACCCTGCGAGCCCTGTTAATTTCCATGTGAGAATCTCTTATTTTCCGGTACGCCCTATGCGCCATTTCACAGGCTTCTTTTTCATGCGAGAGAGCCCAATTGATTTTTGAAACCAGATCATGAGCATCGTTATGCCTGTAGACCAGAAAATCCTTCCGGGGCTCAAGAATATCACTCATGGAATGAGACAACTCATCTGTAATCAGCAGCGCACCGCACCCTGCCCCCTCAAAGAACCGTAAATTCAAATCATCACACACAGACTGATTGATTACGATTTTTGATGAGCTGTAGACCGGAGAAAAATTACCTGTAGTACAGAAAAGAGGAACTCCCAGCCGCTTTATTTCCTCAAACAGACAAACCCTCTCCGGTGTCACTGCCGGGTCAAGTTTTCCTACAAAAGATACATCGTACTTCCGTTTTTCCCATTGAACAAATTCCGCATTCCCCGAACAGTAAAGTGGCAGCCATTCCACATCAGGCTGAAAAGTCTTTAACTCTGAGACAAGTCTCTTCTGTGCACAGAAAACCTTGTCAAAAAGAGCTGCATAGTGTCTGTGCCACTTTAAATGAAGGTGGGTGTCGATTGCATACCATACGCGGGGGATGGCGAAATCTTCCAGACCCGCATGTATCAGAGGCCCGGAATGATCACCCTGGAAAATGAAGTCCGGTGAGAAACTTTCGATTTCACTTCGAATTAGATCCCTGATACTGGATGGGTTACTGTAAAAATCAATTATTAGATCAGCGGGGTCCTGTGAAATACCCCTGGCTACAACAGTCAGAACATCAAAACCGAGTTCCCGGAAACACCCTGCGAACTGGGATGCTCCTAAAACAAGTATTCGAGGCATAACTTAAAGATAAACGATTGACGGTACAGGATGGGAGTTTGCTTAAGGAAAGACTGAATTTTTTCTGTAAGAAAGGAAAATGCGGTCGGTCGGACTCGAACCGACACAGGCAAAGCCCACTACCCCCTCAAAGTAGCGTGTCTACCAGTTCCACCACGACCGCTTTTATGAAAAGAACTCTATTTTACTTCTTTTTACTTCTGTTCAGCAGGAGGAAGAATCGGCAATGACTGTTCCTGTGCACCGCTGCCCGGAGCAGCCTGTTCATTACCCTGCTGCAAAGGCAGACCCTTACCTTCGAGAACTGAAGAAGGAGAGTATGACTGCTGTTTCTGCGCACGTTCCTGAAGAATTGACTTCTGACCGGCCACATTCTGCTTTCCGACAACAAAAGACATTGCAATGCACAGAACCATAAACGCCGCGCCAAAAATTGCAGTGCCTCTGGTCAGAATGTTAGCCGTATCCTGAGTTCCAAGGAGGCTGTTTGTTCCACCCAAACCGCCGCCAATGGCTCCGGAAATACCGCCGCCTTTATCAGACTGAATCAAAATGAGTAAACAGAGAAAAACACAGACAATAACAAAAATCACTACTAAAAAACCAAATAACATACTTTACCTTTGATTAAATGGTACATTATACCGGCCGTACGATACCGGCGAAATCCTTTGCTTTTAGTGCCGCACCCCCGATCAGCCCGCCATCAACATCTTTCTGACCCAGAAGATCTTTTGCATTGTCGGGTTTCATGCTGCCACCGTACTGTATTCGCATTGCCTCTGCTGTTTCGTCACCATAAAGTTTAAAAATTATTCCACGGATAAAAACATGAGCATCATTTGCCTGCTTTGGAGTGGCTGTTTCCCCGGTTCCGATCGCCCAGACCGGTTCGTAAGCGATAGTGCACTTAAGAGCATCTTCTACTGAAAGGCCTTCAAAAGCACCTCTGACCTGACGTTCGATGACTGCATCCATTTTGCCGCCCTTGCGCTCATCAAGAGTCTCACCGACACAGATAATCGGAAGAAGTCCGGCAGCCAGCACTGCTTTTACTTTTTTATTTACTGTAGCATCGGTCTCACCGAAATACTGCCTCTGCTCAGAGTGACCAACAATCACATAAGTAACCCCGACGCTCTTGAGCATCGCGCAACTTACTTTTCCGGTGTATGCACCCTTAGCCTCCCAATGAACATCCTGAGCACCGAGTTTTACATTAGAGCCTTTGATTATTTCATAAACAGCAGAAAGGTTGGTGTAAGGCGGGCATACTGCAACATCAACATCACTGACATTACCTACTGTATCCACAACACCTTTGGCCAGAGCACATGCCTCTTCCACAGTTGTGTTCATCTTCCAGTTACCGGCTATAAATTTCTTACGGGCCATCATATCTCCTTCACTATGCATTTATGCAATGGTCACTTAAAATAGTTAAGTGCTTTTCAATTTTCAACAGAATCTTTGCAGAAATATTATTCTGCCGATAATCGAGACTCATTGCAGGGCCGCCATTCCTTTGATAGGAGGAACCCGGCCTTTTTACGTTAAACCAACGAAACCTGAATTCAGGACTAACCTTCAACACACAGATCCCGTCTGAAACAGATCCACCCATCCCGAACCATTGCCGGGATGAGCGGATGAAAACTACTTATCGTTCAGTGCCTTTACACCTGGAAGAACTTTACCCTCCACCAGCTCAAGAGATGCGCCGCCTCCGGTTGAAATATGCGACATACGGTCCGCAACACCGGCTTTTTTAACGGCGGAAACTGAATCCCCACCTCCGATTACAGTTACTGCACCCTTCAGCTCAGCAAGTGTCTGGGCAATTGCCTGCGTTCCGGCAGCAAACTTCGGAAATTCAAAGACACCCATAGGGCCATTCCAGAAAACAGTCTTTGCTCCGTCAAGAGCGCCCTTGAAATTACTGATCGTTCCGGGCCCGATATCCATTCCCATCCAGCCTGCTTCAATAGCCTCAGGGGACTCTTTTGACTGGGCATCCGCCGCAAACTGCTGTGTGACTATGTGGTCTACAGGAAGATAAATTGCAACATTGGCGGCTTTTGCCTTGGCGAGAATATTTCCGGCGGTCTCAATCATCTCTTCTTCCACAAGAGAATTTCCCACTGAAATTCCTTTGGATTTCAGGAATGTATAAGCCATTCCGCCGCCGATTATGATACTGTCTACTTTAGAAAGCAGGCTTTCCAGAACGGCGATCTTGGAGGAAACTTTCGCGCCTCCGATAACAGCCACAAAAGGTTTCTGAGGGTTCTTGACAATTTTTTCCTCAAGAAATTCCAGTTCCTTTTCCATCAAAAAGCCGGCAACAGCAGGAAGATAGTGGGCGGTTGTCTCTGTTGATGCGTGGGCGCGATGAGCGGTTCCAAATGCATCATTTACATATATATCACCGTAGGTCGAAAGCACACTGGCCATCTTCTCTCTCTCGACGGCATCCTTTGATGTTTCTTCTTTGTTAAAACGGGTATTCTCAAGCAGAAGCACTTCACCTTCACCAAGCGCTTTAACCATTTTGCCGGTTTCCTCATCGGTACATCCGGGAGCCAGCTTGACTCCCCTGCCAAGCAGCTTTGCAAGGTGGGCCGCTACAGGGGCCATCTTGTGCTTTCCTTCTATATAAGATTTCTCATCGAAAGACTTGCCTGCCTTTTCCGCTTTCTCTTTGGCCTTGGCCATGTCTTTTTTAGGATCGCCCAGATGAGACATCAGCACCAGAGATTTTGCACCCTGCTCAAGAACGTACCTGATAGTCGGCAGTGAAGCAGTGATCCGGGTGTCATCCTGAATGACGCCGTCTTTGAGCGGCACGTTAAAATCAACACGCATTATCACCCGTTTTCCCTTAAGGTCAATGTCTCTGACAGTCTTTTTGGAAATCGCCATGTTTTCCTCCCTATTATTATTGATAAGAGCGTCCGTACGAGCTTAAAAACCTGAACGTGAGAAGATAAATTAAGACTCTGTCATACTTCAACACCGGCTGCCTCAAAACCGAATCTTCGATACATATAAATTTTCGTACCCAAACAGCAACTCTGATACGGTTCTAACGAGATCACCTGCTAAGCAGCTTTAATTAATACAGGCATGAATATTGCCGTTTGCTGAATCAGATACTAAAGAATCTCTCTAAGCGTTCAGTCCAGGGGTATTTAATCGTGACTGGCAGGGTCGATCTAATAGATGGAGCAGTTGAAAGTCACAATTCCACTTCTGGTCTTCTTATAAAGAGAACCAGTGCACTTCTTGCAGCGGCACTGTTCATTCTGATAATCCTTCTCTCAGTTTTCAGGGGTTTTGACAAAGATGAATTTGAGGCCATAAAGAGCTCATGGAAGATCTATTCCGGAGAACGGATATATATCGATTTTTTCCAGCATCATAACCCTTTTTTTTATTACCTGATTCTACCAGTTTTTATGCTCCTGAAAGAAGGCACCGGAGTAATTATTGTATCAAGACTCCTTATGCTCCCATTCTTGAGCGGAATCGCAGGTTGTGTTTTCTTTCTGGCCAACCGTCTTTATGATCGGGTGACCGCCTGGACTGCCGTTTTTATACTCTTTAGCATTCCGGCTTTTTCTCTTTCGGCCATAGAAGTAAGACCCGATGTTCCGCAGGTGCTTTTCGGGCTCTGCGGGATATGTCTGCTTTTTGTCTTTTATGACAGCAGGAAATTAATCTGTCTTATCGGGTCAGGATTTCTGCTTGGGCTGTCATTTATGTTTCTGCAGAAAGCAATGTGGCTTATAATTCCACTTGTCCCGGTAATTTTAATCCGTCTTTACAGAAAAGAGCTGAAACTGTCGGAGGTACTCTTTTTTTCAGCATCCTTTATAATGTTACCGGCAATTTATGGATTCACCTTATGGAGATCGGGGGGGTGGGATAAGTACTTTTTTCTTAACTTTACTTTTAATGCAATCGGGGATTATCAGACAGGGCTCAATCTAAAGCTCCTGTATTCAAATCTTATCAACTTTAACCTGATTTTCGCCTGGTCATTTATATCTGGCCTGAGCTTAAAGAGACAGAACCGTCTGCAGGGGGAAGCTGTCTGGATCACCTTCTTTACTGCGATTATGGCTCTCTGCAGCAGAGTTTACTTTCCCCAGTATTTTCTTCCATTCCTGGTATTTACGGCAGTTATTTGCGCACATGGTTTTATAGAGATCGCCGGCTCAAGACTGGTTATCTGTTTACTGGCAATGGGAATCAGCGCCGTTGTGCCGGCTTCCGTTTACAGCAGACATATTCAGGAGGGAAACAGAAAACAGCTTGAACAGGTTGAGCTGGTGCGAGAGGCTACTTCACCGCAGGATTATGTCTATGACGGTGATGCCCAGTTTAATCTTTTCCGCAAAGATCTCGACTATTTCTGGTACAGTGTTACGCCCGGAAAATGTCTGGACAAATACAAAAAACTGCGTCCCTACAGTTACGATATCTACAACCTGATAGAACAATATCGCCCGCTTATTATCTCAGCAACGGGCATTGAATCTCCAGATGACCCCAGGATAACGGAAAACTACACCGCCATCGAGGGCTTTAAGGGCCTCTATATAAGGAAAACTGAATGACAGAAAAGGTAAGGCTATCGGCAATTGTTCCGGTTTTTAATGGTGCGCAGCACCTGCAGAAGAGTCTCACGGCACTCAAAAAAGAGATGCTGGAGGGAGAAGAGATAATTGTGGTCGATGACGGATCTCAAGATAAGAGCTCTTTAGTAGCGCAGAGAGAGGGAATTTCTGTAATCAGACTAAGCTCTAACTGTGGGCCTGCGGCCGCACGGAATGCAGGTGCTGCTGCCTCATCTGGAGATATCCTCCTTTTTGTAGATGCAGATGTGATGATCGCGGAAGGGGGCGGCTTGCGTATACGCCGCTTTATGAGTGAGAATCCGGAAGCTGCTGCAGTGATCGGTTCATACGACAAGCGGCCTCTGGCGGAAGGAGTTATTTCCCAGTACAGGAACCTTCTGCACCATTATGTTCATCAGAATGCCAGGGCGGATCCTTCACATTTCTGGACCGGTCTGGGAGCGGTCCGAAGAGAGCATTTTCTGCGACTTGGAGGCTTTAATATCTCAACAAATGGTATAGAAGATGTGGAATTTGGATACCGCCTTAAAGAGCAGGGATTCACAATAAAGATGGATAAAAATCTTCAAGGCAAACATCTGAAGCACTGGTCTTTTTCCGGCATGGTTTTTACTGATGTTTACATGAGAGCTGTGCCATGGACAAAACTTATGCTGACAAGTTCAAAGAGATTGCCCGGTGATCTTAGTTTATCGAATAAAGCGCGGGTATCGGTGGCTTCATCAGGTGTTTTACTTATGAGTTTAGTGCTTTTATTTCTGAACCCGGTCTTTATGGGAATGATTACAATTGCAGCCGCCTCCGTTTTTGTAGGCTTCAACTGGGGTCTGCTGAAATTTCTCCTTAGAGAACGCGGGTTTCTCTTCTCTATAAAAGCGGCATTTCTACACTTAACATACAGCTTCTACAGTGGTCTTGCATTTCTGTGTACATGTCTTTACCTGTTTTTTTCAAACACAGAGAAACCGCAATCAGCACCCCAAGGAGTAGAAAGAAATGGAAAATATGCAGCATAATTTTTCAGGAAGAAATGCTGTAATAATAGGAGCAGGTCCCGCTGGCCTGACAGCTTCCTATGAGCTTGTCCGGAACGGGTATTTACCGTTAATATTAGAAAAGGACAGACTTATTGGGGGGATTGCCCGGACAGAGAAGCATCGAGGGTTCTGCTTTGATATGGGCGGGCACAGATTTTTCACGAAATCCGATTATGTCAATTCGGTATGGACTGAGATGCTGGGCCCTGACTTTATGGTTCGTCAAAGGCAATCACGCATCTATTACAATAAAAAACTGCTCAACTATCCCCCCCAGATAAAAAACACTCTTCAGAGTCTTGGTTTGGGTGAGTCGGCCAGAGTAATAGGCAGTTACTTCAGAAGTAAAATATTTCCCCGCTCCCCCATTGTCAGTTTTCAGGATTGGGTGACAAACGCCTTCGGGGATCGTCTGTTCCGGATTTTCTTTGAGTCCTATACAGAGAAAGTCTGGGGAATTCGCTGCTCAGAGCTCAGAGCCGAGTGGGCAGCCCAGCGGATTCGTTCTCTTTCTCTTGGTTCAGCAATAAGGGGTTTTTTTACTAAAAAAAACCAGAACGTCAGATCCCTTATCGATTCATTTCACTATCCCAGACTTGGTCCGGGTATGATGTGGGATGCCATGAAGGAGCGCATTGAGAAGCTTGGCGGAAACATTCAGATGAAATCTGATGTGGTGTCAATAGTACGGAATAATAACAGGGTAAGGTATGTAGTTGCCCGGACTGAGAACGGCAACAAATGTCTGATCCCGGCAGATATCTTTATCTCAAGCATGCCTTTAAGTGAACTGATACTGAAGTTCGATCCTCCTGCACCACAGGACATTTCCATTTCAGCAAGGGCACTTAAATACCGCAGCTACGTTACAGTGTGCCTGATAGTAGATAACCCGGAGCTTTTTCCTGACAACTGGATTTATGTTCACGAACCGCATGTGAGAGTTGCCAGAATCCAGAACTATAAAAACTGGAGCCCGGCACTTGTTGCCGATCAGTCAAAGACAGGCCTGGGAATGGAATACTTCTGCAATGAGGGAGACAGATTCTGGTCGATGCCAGACAGGGATCTTATCAGCACAGCTGTCAGGGAGCTCGAGGCTCTCTCAATCTGTAAAGCAGGCAAAGTCATAGATGGAGTCGTGTACAGGATCCCCAAAGCCTATCCGGTTTACGATGAGAATTATTCCGAAGCAGTTGATAAAATCTACTCCTGGTGTTCAGAGATCTGTAACTTGCGTACAATCGGAAGAAACGGGTTGCACCGTTATAACAATCTGGACCATTCGATGCTCACAGGAATGTATGCTGTGCGGTCCCTTATAAAGGGAGAAAATTATGATCTCAGGAAAGTAAATGATGAACAGGAGTACCTGGAAGAGCTGCCAGAATCATCAAGGGTGAGTGATTTGGAAAGCGGCTGGGCAGCATGAGAGAAGAACTGCGGATCGGAATTGCCGGATTTGGCCACTTTGCACAAGTTTACTATTCCCCAGCTTTAAAATCCTTGCAGAAATCCTCTAAGTTTTTTATTTCTGACCCATCAGAACAATCCCGCAGGGCAGCAGCAGAAAAGATCCCGGACGCTTGCCTTTTTGATAGCTGGGAAACGATGCTTGAAAAGAGGGAGCTCCATGCTCTGCTTGTAGCATCACCGCCCTCAACTCATTTTGACATCTGGAAAGCGGCCTCTCTGAAATCACTTCCGGTATTTATGGAAAAACCCTTTCCCCTCAGTAATCAACTCAATTCTCTCGATTGCTCGACTGCAGTAAATAGCAAACTGATGGTCAATTTCAGCCGGCGTTTCTGGCCTCTTTATCAGAGAGCAGCAGATTTAATCAGAAAAAAAGAACTGGGGGGAAAAGTCTCTTCACATATCACACTGCAGGTTAATCTCGGTAAATGGTCCGGAGTGAGCAATCACCGTATGCTGCCCTCGGAGGGCGGAGTTCTTCACGACCTGGGCAGCCAGGCACTCGATCTATCTCTACTGCTTCATGGAGACTATCCTGATAATCTGAATGCCTGTAAGATTTCAGAAGAGTTATGGCAGATAGAGCTTCAGTTCAGGTTTGGATCCAGCTCTAAAATAAATGTTTCTTATGCTCAGAGAAACAGAGAGAGCCTGAGCGTAAAAGGTGAAGATGGTTCCTTATACATTAATAATCCAAATTGTTGTTTACATATAAATAACAGACCCGGACCTTTTGCCGATTTTGTCACATTAGGATTCAGAGCCCTGCTGCGCAGCCGGAGCATGCTGCGTTTTACTGTTGCGCAATCCCTTCAGAAATTCTTCCAGGCAGTAAAGAACAGTGAGCCGTTTTATCCCGGCTTCAAGGAATCATTAAACGTTACTCGTCTTATCAATGCCGCGCTGAAGTCCGCAGAAAGCAATGCCGGCAGCAATTCCGGTATAAATTCAGGTATTTACATATAATCACGGAGAGATTCTCATGGAAATAATCAGAAAACTGGCGCTTATCGGAATAGATGCCGGGGATTTGCATTTCATTCAAAAAAACCTCTCATCTCTTCCGAACATAAAACGCCTCATGGAGCAGGGCTCTACACACATTCTCCAGACTACATCGGGACTTCTGACCGGTTCAGTATGGCCTACTTTCTATACAGGTAAACTGCCCGGGGATCATGGAATCTACCACCATCTGCAGTGGGATCCGGCCAGAATGAAAACAAAGCGGGTAACCGACAGATGGCTTTACAGCGAACCATTCTGGTACCGTCTTGCAGAAAACGGCCTGAAGGTCACAGTTCTTGATGTCCCCATGACTTTTCCTGCACGGATCAGAAATGGTGTGGAGATAATAAACTGGGGCTCTCATGATCAGCTCGGGCATCTAAACGGTAAGCCTGAAACTATAGTGCGGGAGATAAGGCGCAGGTTCGGAACACATCCAATGGGTATAGAAGTTCCTGTTGATAAAACCGAATGGCAGTTCAGACATATAAGAAACAGTCTGATTTCCGGAGCACACCTTAAAGGACGCCTGATAAGGCATCTGATTACAAAAACCAAATGGGACCTTTTTATAGCTGTATTTGGAGAATGTCACAGGGGTGGACACATATTGTGGCCTGAAAATACACCCGGGTCCAGAATTCCTTCAGATGCCCTGCTGAATGTTTACAAAGCTGTCGACGAATCAATCAGCACAGTCCTTAATGTACTTGGAGATACCCCGGTTGCATTGTTCTCGCTCCATGGTATGGAACAGAACCGTTCCCAGGAGCATTTCATGCAGCAGGTAATCGAAAGAACCAACGCGCTCTTCAACGGTAATTTCACTCTAAACAGAGCCGGGCAGGAAACAAATTCCGGAATTATGAGAATGCTGAGGCGTTCGGTGCCTTCAAGGCTGCAAAATATAATCGCACGGGCAGTTCCAGTTGAGGTACGCGACTGGGTGGTAAGCAGAGCTGTAACAGGCGGCTACAACTGGGGTACAACCCCGGGATTTTCTCTTTTAGCTGATTACAATGGTTATATCAGAATCAACCTTAAAGGGCGGGAACTCACTGGCGCACTCAAACAGGAAGAGTCAGAGTATTCAGGATACCTTGATCTGCTTGAATCAGTTCTGAGCGGTCTGCGCGTGAAGAGAACGGGGGAAAAACTGGTAAAGGATATCACAAGGGCTTCCGATGTGTTCCCCGGAGCAAGGCAAGACAATCTTCCGGACCTGATTGTAACCTGGCAGCCAGCCGAGACAATCGATCACATCGAATCTGCCCAGATAGGACAAATTAACACTCGACTTGATACTGGAAGAAGCGGGAATCACAGGCATGAGGGCTTCATGATTACTCATAATTTCGATACTCTTCCAGACGGAGTCAAACACATAAATCAGATTGCGGGATGGGTCGGGGAGTACTTTGGAGTAAAACA